>JBAXDW010000152.1:0-4448 GCA_037140755.1 Methanobacteriota archaeon | reverse complement strand
CTAGTGCATCGCCAACTGCTAGTGCATCGCCAACTGCTAGTGCATCGCCAACTGCTAGTGCATCGCCAACTGCGACTCCGACGCCGACACCTTCGGTATCGACCCCTACCGCTATTACATTCGTCGCTCCAACTGTTAGTAAGAGCATAAATCACAATTCATTGGGAATCAAAGTAACATCCGGGATTGTGATTTGCGGCCACGGAACGGTCACAGCTTCAATTGGCACGGTTTCTTCGGGCGGTAATGATTGTTTCTATACAGCGTACCTCGACGTAAGCAGCCTGAATCCGGGCACTTACCCAGTGACACTGAGCTATTCGGGAGACAGCACGTATCAACCCTCGCAAAGCACGACACGGATAGAAGTAACCGCGTAACACTGCTTGTTCTGACTCACGAAGGGGACAATTTCCGTAGTTCGGCTTGCTCTTCTGCCATTATGGTTCAGAATGATGACGCTGAACTTTTTTTGGCCGGTCACGAGACGTAGTATCCTTTTATATCGGGTTATAGACAAAATAAGAGTCTGTTGCGGCGCTGTGTATTTATTCAACGTGCCGACGTCGCCCCACACGTCTCTCGCTCGTGACTATGGAATCCAAACACTTCGTACCGTTAGTTGCAGTGTGTATCGTTTTGGCAGCGTGCGTCTTGGCGCCAATCTCTCACGTTAGTGCTGGTGAACTGAACGTCGGCGGGCAGGGACAGTATCGTACAATCTCAGCAGCAATTAAAGCTGCAAACGCTGGGGACACTATACTCGTTGGCCCTGGGACTTACGTTGAAAACGTTGTCGTTGATAAGCCTATTACGGTAGTCTCAACCAAAGGTGCTCAAGCAACGGTCGTTAAGGCTGCGCGCACGAGCAAAGAAGTCTTTCTGCTCAGCGGAACCGACATCACTATCCAAGGTCTCACTATTACGGGAGGGAATACAGGGGTTACGTTTGGGCATACATCGAACTGCATATTGACTAAGTGCGTCGTAAATGGCAACGTTTATGGCGCGTATTTGTCTGGCGCTACATCCAATTTGGTAAGCAATAACAACCTCAACAATAACGGTTTTGGCATGTACTTGGATGGATCATCTGGAAACAGACTATCGAACAACAGCGCCTCATATGAAAAAGGTGGCGGTGGAAAAGCCTCCCTAAGCGACGGCATTTATTTGTTTAATTCGAACAATAACAACGTTGCGGGCTGTGATCTAAGCAACAACGTCAACTTTGGGGCATCCTTTTACTCATCAAGAAACAACGTTTTTTCAAATAATACGTTCAATTCGAATGCACAATTTGCCGTACGGCTTCGCGACAGAGCTGATAACAACAAGTTTTCGTTCAATACGTTCAAAGCGAACGTTGAAAACGGTGTTCTGATCGCCAATTCAAATGGCAACACGTTCTATTTCAACAACTTTGTTGATGAGAAGAGCCATTTTTACAGGCAGGACGGCAATAATATCAACTCCACAAAAAAGCTCAATTATATATATAACGGTGATTTGTTTAACGGATTTGTAGGCAATTACTACTCGAATTACGTCGGCGTCGATAGAGACGGAAACGGAATCGGTGATTCCTCGTTCGCGGGAGATAAATATCCCCTTATTAAGCCGATCGTGAACTATGGTCAGGCGCAACCAAAAGCATCGCCGTCTCCAGCGTCGGAAACTTCAAAGGCGTCAGCGAATATGACAGCGGCCACCGCAGGCCAGAATGCCCCGGTAGTTTTACCGGGATTCGACACTATGGCAGCGATATTTGGCTTGATATGTGCAGCACTTGTCGCTGCGATATTGAATAGGCGAGGCAGCTGATTGCGGGCTGCGGAACTCAATCAAGTTGGGCGCTCCACTGAGTGACTCCAAGTTAATATTTTTCAGTTTGGGTCGCGCGAAGCCGGCTACGTGAGTCAGGGACTCTCCACGGCTGTTTGTGCAAAACTCGTAGAAGGGAACGTCTCAGTGATCTGAATGAGCACCATGTCGTGACTAATAATATCATATGTTCTCGACAACATGGGCACGTCGTGAGGAACGTCGAACAAATCGCTAAGCTCTTCGTTCGACGTGGTTTCAATACGTCTAATTTCACGCCGTGATTCAATTTTTCGTTGCGTCATGATTTTTCCTATTGGGATATCAGCTTTCATTAAGTCGTTTCGGAACTCTTTTTGGAGACGTGCAATAGGCGCGTAGGACTCGGCGTAAATAAGAGGTCGGTCGTTGTCGTCGTTTTTCAGAACGACAACGCGATAGTTTATGTTATCCCCCTCTTCCACGTCCAACGCTGCGGCCCTTTCGGTATCTGCTCTGACGACCTGCTGAAGCAACGTTGTTACGACGATAGGTCTGCCCGTCATCACTTCGAGCAGAGTCGTCACAGAGCCGTCTGTCATCAGTAACAGGCGTTGAGCCTTCGACAGTTTAATCGCCAGATTTTCCATACAAACCGTTTGATCCTCAAGGCCCTTCACTCTGGAGACCGTGAGTTAAGCGAAGTCTCTTCGACGTGCGCACCGCTGTTTCGCGCTTTAACCGTGCGTACTTCCCCGCCGGTTGTCTCATTCAAGTACCTCTGAACCGCTGATTGCAGCCGCTTTCCGTCAGTTATCCCGTAAACCGTGGGGCCAAATGAGCTCATTCCAGCACCGAACGCCCCGTTTTCTCTCATGAATCGAATGAGGCGCGCGCAAAAAGGCTGTAGTTCAAGTTCTCGACGTTTGAAACCTAGCATCTGAACTCGATCGATCGATCGTCCAAAACTCTCGATGTCTTGTTCTACCACAGCCGGCAGCATTTCCATCAAAATAACATGACATAGCTCCTGAATCTCTGTAAGCGGCAGCGGACAGTTTTGCCGAAAAACGTCGACCTCGCGTTTGTCGCTTGCCCCTTGCAGGTTTGGAAGTGCTAGGACGATCGACCAATCCGGAAAATCGTGACGGGCGATCACAGGGGCGGGACCGTATTTTCCAGAAACCGACGATGGCAAGAATTCCGTTTTTCCTTTGTGACCCCCATCAATGATGAAGCCACCCCACTCGTAAGCCGCTACGCCGATGCCTGAGGTGCCTCCCCTTCCGATTAGTCTTGCGATGGAAGATGGCGTAAGTCCGAGACCGTAGAGTTCGCTTATGGCCGTTCCGACTGCAAGCCCGACTTGCGTTCCAGAACCAAGTCCGACGTGAGCAGGATACTCCTGTACAACCTCAATCGCAACGCCATCGACTTCATACTGTGTCATTATCGTTGAGGCGGCACTCTTAAGCCTTTCTGCGAACGTTGTGGCCCCTGAGATTGAAAACTGAGTATCTTTTCTTGCCTTGATTTGTACCGTCGGATAGTCGAGAGTAAGTCCGACGCTGCCGTCAATTCGTCCTAACGCTCCATTCAAGTCAATGAGGGTAATATGAAGTCGCGAAGGCGTTATAATTTGAATCATTTCGCTTGTCGATTAGACGTATACGCTTCAATGTGAATTATCGATTCTATGACGTTCAGCGTGCGCGTTTTTATGTCTTTTTCGAACGAATTGAATACGCGTTTACAACGCTCATGTTCAATTGAACGTCATGTGACGTTAACAAGTGTTGCCGCCTGCCCGTAGGACATGGCGATCCAGAAGGTCTACGCCGTCTGGATAATTACTATAACGTCTATAATTTTTAAAGTTGTTTGTTACGGAGGAGCTGCTAGGAGTAGTTCGACTTTCACACAACCTAGCAGCATTATTGCAAACGCTAAAAAAGTTGCAGTGCGAAGTATTTTTACCGATTCCGCTAGCGTCGTCTGCTTGCTGTCTGTTGGACGACTTACACATTATTCAAGGATATCGAAATCCCGTGAAGCGGGCCGTAACAGCGTCAGAAACCTTTAAGTAACTTTGTTGCACTTTTAAAGACTACACGGGTCAAAGCGTTATCGCGAAGAACGTGCGAAGATGCACTCTGAGATACAGCTCGCAGTACCGTCCTCCTTAACCATCGAAACTGCTGATCAGAAAATCAAGACATACAAGGTCGCACAGGTTGCTCGGGCGGCAGCAATATTCAGAGTACATCGAATAACGATCTATCGCGACGCTGCGTACGATGACAGCCGATTCATCGCGTCGATATTGCAGTACATGGAGGCGCCGCAGTACCTTCGAAAGCTGCTTTTTCCGCGCTCAAATGAGTTGAGATATGTCGGCGTTGTACCGCCATTAAAGACCCGTCATCATGTGCGAGAGCATGATGACGTCCGTGAAGGAATTGTGATAGACGTCGGAACTGACTGCGCTTGGGTTGAAATCGGTTTGGATTGCCCGGCCTTTTTGCGCACGAGGACGTTGCGCAAAGGGGAGCGCGTGACGGTTAAGATCTTTTCGCGAGATCGTCTCGAAGTTGAAGCGATTCAAAAGCCGCCCGGATATTGGGGATATTCGGTCCGAGTGGTAG
>JBAXDW010000151.1:0-4455 GCA_037140755.1 Methanobacteriota archaeon | reverse complement strand
ATACGTTTGCGATTGCGCGAACCGCTTATGCTTGCACCCGAAGAGCTTGTCGGAAAACTCGATGTGAGCATAAAGGCAACGGGTGGCGGCATATGGGGTCAGGCAGACGCAGCACGAACAGCAATCGCTCGGGGGTTGGTCGATTGGACGAACGATCTGAGTTTGAAAGATCTTTTCCTCAAACAAGATCGGTCCCTCCTCGTTAACGACTACCGACAGAAAGAACCGAAGAAATTTGGTGGCAGAGGAGCGCGTGCGCGAAGACAAAAATCCTACAGATGACTGAGGCGGACGATGATACCTGTAAGATGCTTCACGTGTGGCGCTGTGATATCTAAAAACTGGGATCAATACAAAGACCGGATAAGTGCCGGAGAAGACCCAAAGACGGTACTCGATGATCTAGGCGTAAAGCGATACTGTTGTCGCAGGATGCTTCTGACACACAAGGAGCTTGTTGATATTTTTGCTCCATATCAATGACAAGGGGTTGTAGGGTAGCCTGGATATCCTACGGCGTTCGGGACGCCGTAACCTGAGTTCGAATCTCAGCAACCCCATGCAGGGGCCCCTAGAAAGGAGGAGAGTCATTGAAAGAAGTTGTTAAAAAACTTACTCGTTATGAACGGGCCCGAATCGTCGGGGCACGCGCTCTGCAGATTTCCATGGGCGCACCTACGTTAATAGAGTGCAACACAACAGATCCAATCGATATGGCGCTAGAGGAACTCAAGAAAGGGGTCATTCCGATAACGATTAAGCGCCGAGGAACCCCGCGATGAACTCGATCGAAGCCGTATCAGTCAGTACGATACTCGATGTAAACGCGATAGACGCGGTTGAAGTGGAGATAGTCACGACCAGCGGCTACGGTCGATGTTCGTTCCCGGCCCCAAGCGAGGCAGTCAAAAAAGCACGAGAACACGTTTCAGCGCTTGTCGGCACAGACGTAGATCAGCAAGCAGAAATTGATGACTTGCTGCAAGAAGTTTTTGCGTTGCCCAATATGAGCATGGCATTCTCAGTTGCTGTTGCTAATGCAGCAGCGGCTTCCCTAGGAATGCCGCTATATCGCTACTTAGGCGGCCTCTTTGCCGATTCTATGCCCTACCCTTTGATAAAGATCTTTGGCGCGGGGGTTGATTATTTCGCTATTCCTGTAGGGGCGGGTTCATTTGCGAGCGCAATTGCTGCTTCAGTAAGCGTCTATCGTGAGTTTAGCACATTAAAAACGCCAAGAGATCCGACTCAAGTCGACGTTCTAAGTCGGTTGACTGCGATAACAGAGGAAATTAGCAGTAAGTTTGGCTTCGACGTCAAGCTTGGCGTTGATTTCAAAGCCTCGAGACAGGCACAAAACAGGCTCAGTTTCAACAAGCGAGGCCAAGTGACGGCAAATGATCGTCTGGAGCATATTTTGAGCCTCGCCACCGAATACGGTCTTTACTACATTGAAGACCCATTCGACGACGCAGAATCTGAATGTCAGAATCAGTTGACCGAAGAGCTACGGGCGACGTCTCTCATAGCATCTAAGTCGGATCTCGAAAAAGGCAATGGTGACCCGCGCGTCGTTAAAGACGGGAGCGAGGCTCATTTGGCATTGATTACAGCTACGAGAACGGTCTCGAGCGTTTTCGAGCATTGCGGCAATGAGAGGGCTAGAGGGCACAGCTGTGCTGTGCTCACAGATAATTCGACGACATGCGAAACGTCACCTTCACACATCGCAGTTGCCTTGTCCGCCCCTTTCATAAAGCTGAACGTTAGGGGCAGGCAGAGCACGGCAAAAACGAATGAACTTATACGTATAGAACAAGAACTATTTGACGGAAAAAACTATAAAATGGCAAATAAATCGATCTGACAAAAGGTGGACCGATGGAAGAAACCACGGAATACGAATCACTCATACCTGTGGACGAGTACCTAGCTGCCGGTGTCCACATCGGTACTCAGCAAAAAACGGAAGACATGAAGCGTTTTGTTTATCGCGTTCGAGCAGACGGGCTTTATGTGCTCGACGTCAAGGCTACGGATGATCGCATAAAAACTGCTGCTAGATTTCTTAGCAAATTCGACCCAACGCGCATATTGGTAGTTTCGGCACGGCAATACGGTCAATTTCCGGCAACAATGTTTGCCAAAGTGATAGGGGCAAAATCGCTCGTAGGACGCTTTATACCGGGCACGCTTACAAATCCTGAGTATCGGGACTTTACTGAGCCAGACGTAGTGGTCGTCACAGACCCGATCGGAGATTCACAGGCAGTTAAGGAAGCCGTTGATGTCGGAGTTCCGGTGGTCGCTATGTGCGACACAAATAACATGACAATGCATGTTGATATCGTCATTCCGACGAACAACAAAGGGCGGAAAGCTTTAGCACTCATCTATTGGCTCCTTGCGCAGGAGATTGCCAAGCTTCGCGGCCAACAGATGGATTACGTAGTTAACGATTTCGAAATCGAAATCTAAGAGATCATTAATGAGGAAGCCTGCAAAAGCAGGGTCGTGGTATCCCAGTGACCCTCGGGCACTGGAAGAACTCCTGCACAGTTTCATACAAAAGCCAGAACCGCGTAAAATCAATAGTGCGGTGGTTCCTCACGCTGGCTACGCTTGTTCGGGTTCAACCGCAGGAAAGGTTTTTTCTGTGCTTCCTCAGGCGGATACGTACATTATCGTAGGGCCTAACCACCATTACCCTATTGTCTCTGTATCGAACGAACCGTGGCTCACCCCCCTTGGAAAAGTCAACGTTAATTCAGATGTCATTGAAGTACTCGATATCGACATAGCTAATGAGGCAAACAAAGAGGATAATTCCATAGAGCTTCAACTGCCGTTCCTTCAGTTCCTGTTCAATGACTTTGAAATCGTCCCAATTACCATGGGGGTTCAAGAACCCGAATCAATACAGCGAGTCTTCGATGCAGTGCAAAGGGTCGCAGATGAAAACACCGTGCTCATTGCCTCGAGCGATTTTACACATTACGAGCCAGAGTTGGCCGCTAGGACAGTTGATAAATGGGTGATAGAACCAATTTTAGAGCTTAACACACAAGAGTTTCTCGCGCGGTCTCGCTCAACTTCTCTATGCGGCTTTGGGCCGATAGCCATCGCTATTAAGTTCGCTAAGCATAGGGGCGGCGAACGGGGCGAACTTGTCGATTATTCAACCAGTGCGGACACGTGCGGCAACTCAGCTGCAGTGGTCGGATATGCAGGGATAGTTATGCCTGACGCTTGAGACAAGATTCATAGAGACGTTCACAAGAAAAATCTATAGATGGTAACCTGTTCAGCGCCCGGTAAGGTCTATCTGTTCGGAGAGCACGCTGTTGTCTACGGAGAGCCGGCAATCGCTTGTGCAATAAACCGGCGAATAAGCACATCAGTAGAGCTCGTATCTTCGGGAAAAACAAGGATAGATGCGATGGGCAAACGGCTGAACTGCACTAGTGAAGTGTTCAAGTACGCCTGCTGCGCCGTTCAAACCATAAAACGACTGTTCGATACAGACTTTGGCGCAGAAATAACAATAAGATCGCAACTGCCACCACGTCAAGGGTTAGGTTCCTCAGCGGCCGTGACTGTCTCCACGATAAAAGCTCTTGCTGATTGTCTCGGTATAGAACTGGAAAATGAAGCAGTAGCAAAGATAGGACATCAGGTAGAAACCGCTGTTCAGGGGAGGGCTAGTCCTGCAGATACTTTTGTCTCTTCAACCGGCGGTGTAGTCTTAATAGAGCAGACAAAAACTTCCCACCTGTCATCGCTCAACGTACCGATCATAATCGGCGCAACCGGCATTGAAAGGTCAACCGGCGACGTCATCGCCTCGGTAGCAAGAATAAAACAGAAGTACCCTTCTTTGGTCATAGACGTCTTGCGTTCAATGGGAGACGTAACGCGCTTGGGAAAACAGAAGCTTGTTGATGAAGACTTCGTCGGCTTGGGCGAGCTTATGAACATCAATCAAGGACTGCTCGAGTCAATCGGAGTGAGTGGCGAAGCGCTAAGCAGACTAGTATACGCAGCGAGAACAGCAGGAGCACTTGGAGCTAAAATGACGGGCGCCGGCCGCGGAGGCTGTATGCTAGCAATTGCGCAAGATAGAGACGTCAAGAAGGTCTCGCAAGCTATCGTAAATCACGGTGCCCAAGTGCTAAACGCGGCGTTCTCTGATTCGGGTCTGCAGATAGAGTAAAAAAAGGCGTGATTCAATGTGATTCTCCTTAAAATCGGTGGCTCTGTCTTGACGGACAAAGCGCAGACGAGTACTATGCGAAAAGGGTGCATGCGCATGGTCGCTCGACAAATAGCGGACGCAAAGAGATCTGATCTCGTGCTTGTCCACGGCTCTGGCTCGTTCGGACACCCGCAAGCTGCGACGTACTTGTCTGAAGGCCCCAGCGTGAGTGGCCTGTGGAAGACACATCGGGCGGGGTG
>JBAXDW010000150.1:0-4468 GCA_037140755.1 Methanobacteriota archaeon | reverse complement strand
TGGCGTTTCCAAAAATACACTCTGTGGGAGCTACGTTGAACCCGATCAACTGCGTCGCTACGCCCTACTGACGTCCCAAGGCAGATCGCTCGGCTTCGTCTTAAAAACGGTGGCCGGCGCCAAACCGATCTTCATAAGTCCAGGAAATCGCATTTCGCTGCAGAATGCTTTACACGTCGTCGAATGCTGTGTGGTGAACCACAGATTGCCAGAGCCGCTACGTTTGGCTCACATCAAGGCGAGGCAAGTTAGATCCGCGGCGCGTCGGGATGAATTGACAATGCTCCGGGCAGACGATACGACAAATTAATAAGGACGGGTTAGTTATTAAGCTTCTTCAGGCGTTAGAAGGGTTTAATACGTTCTGCGCCACAAAGGGCATTCGTTGATCCCACGCGAGGTAGTGACATGAGAATGTATCTTTATCGGTGTCGCATCTGTGGAACAGAAATCTGGACGGATTTTGTTGAGATGGACAAACTAATCTGCAAGAGCTGCCATACCGCCGGAAAATGGCTTGTTATGGACGTTAAGAACAGAGAGAAAAGTTAAAAAAATAAGCAATAGCATCTCGTAGGAAAAGAGATGCTATCAAAGGTACGATCCTGAGATTATCGGTTAAGTCTCGTATACGCGAGTTTGATGTCTTCCGCTTTGACCGTCTTCCGGCCTGCGTGCTTTGCCATTTCGATTGCTTCTTCGGCAAGTTCCTTGCCGTACATCTCTAGATATTCTCTAAACTGTTCTGTCGCTTCAGCGCTTACACGCTCTGCTCCAGCCTTTCGGATGATTCTACTTACTCCTGCTGCTTGTAATTCTGCCATTTGAATTACCTCGGGCTATACTGAGATTTGAAGATATATATACTTTTTCGGTATTTTTTCGATTTTGGGGTGATATTCTCCAATAAAAATGGATTTGAGAGTCAAAATAACATTTGTGATTCAAGAACAAGATGGGGAAAACTTCATCGTGCGTCAGTCGGAAGCTAGTCCATTCAAGGAAGTGACAAGAATGACGAGCTGTCCGCAAATTGGCATTATCGGAAGCAGGAGCTGCTCGAGGGAGATCGCGAGCATTGCCGAGCGCACAGGAAGCCTCATCGCGTCTCACGAAGCGATCCTCATTTGTGGAGGAAGAGAAGGGGTCATGGAGGCCGCCGCGCGCGGCGCACATGCAGCAGGAGGACTCACTGTGGGAATTCTTCCGGGCCCGTCAAAAGCCGAGGCAAATCCCTTCATCGACATAAAGATTCCCACGGACATGGGCCATGCACGAAACGCAATTATCGCACGAGCTGCCGATTGTCTTATCGCGATTGCAGGTGAATATGGAACGCTATCAGAAATAGCCCTCGCGCTTCAAATGGGAAAGCCGGTGGTGACTCTAGCCTCCAAATGGAGAATTGAGGGAACAGTTCTTGCCGACTCACCTGAAACTGCCGTTGAGACTGCGCTGCTACTCTGCAGTGAGAGCTAAGCAAACGCTATGTATGTGAAGCCTCCATAGGGCTATCAGATTTCCATGAACATTATTCTCCTTGGGACCGGCGTCGCCATTCCACAGCTCGAAAAGGCCCAGTCAGGCATACTCGTTAAGACCCCGGAAGAACTTGTGCTCTTTGACTGCGGGGCGGGCATATTGGGCCGTATTGTACAAAGCGGGTACGACTACCAAAAAATACACAAGGTGTTCTTCACCCATCACCACCTTGATCATAACTCGGATTTCCTAGCGCTCCTTAAAGCACAGCAACTTGACGCTATGGATTCAGACGCTCCTGTGCAGACGATGAACGTATTTGGACCTGTCGGTACGCAACGTCACGTTGCGCAGTTGCTTGACCTTTATAGCTATCTCACAGTCGAAGTCGCCGTAACTGAGCTTGAAGATGGTGATAATATTCGCGTTGGAAACGGGGTCGTTTCCGTTCGCGCGACCAAGCACAGCGTACGTTCAATTGCGTACCGGATGCAAACGCCCACATCGACGCTCGTATATTCAGGTGATACCGAACCTACAGAAAGCGTCCGTGATCTGTGCCATGGCGACGTTGACGTGCTAATCCATGAGTGCTCGTTCCCCGATTCGTACGCGTCGGTTTCGAACCATACGACGCCGGCGAAGTTGCGCGACCTCATATTTGACTTGCAGATTACCCGCATCGTGCTTACCCATCTCTACCCGCACGCGAGTGGTCAGGAGGATACTATGGTCGACGTCGTTAAGGAGAGGTTCCCTGGAAGGGTTGACGTTGCGTATGACCTAATGAAGATCAATCTTTGATTCGAGCTACGCTATTTTCGTGCCTTTCGCCGCCTCTGCAACGTCCGCAACGGCTCCTGTAGCGAGAATAATTGTGCCGCGCTCGCTGATCGCGTGCCGAACACGCGAGTTGCTGCCGATCGTCACATCGTTGACGGCATCGATTTTGTTAACTTGTGAGTTGCTACCGATATTTACGTACTCCCCAGCTTCGACGTGGCGCGCCTTGAAGCACTCCCCGTCTTGATCCCACCAGTGATGATCGAGCCTATGACGTGACATTCGTCACCGAAAAAAGCCTCAGAGCACTCAATAGAGCCGTTGATAACGACGTTGTTCTCAGTTGTCAAGATACCATACACGTTTATCGTCGCGTCTTTGCCTATAGGGTACAGCTGGGCACTTGCTTCCAGGTAAAGATCCTCGTCAAGCTCCTTCAGGTTCACTTGTCTACCGCGTTCTATTCGCATCTTTAACCTCCCAAAGGGTCTTGTTAATATCACAAGTCAAACAACGCGGGGATTTAAAAGAGTTGTTGCCGTTTTTCACGCAACTCGTGACTGCACAACACAAAATGTGGCCCTTAACTATCGCTATCGCTAACCAAGTGAAATAACAAAAAAGCGGGAGTCACGTTTTTTGACTTCCGATCACGACGCGAGTGAGATAAAGTGCTCAATGAATTCAGCGCGTGAGCACGCGTGACATAAATTAGCGAACCACGTCTTTACAATAATTGGACTGCCGCACCGCTCGCAGTATGCGGTATCCTTTGGTACGGTATTCATCTCGATCATCTTATCACCCACTGCCACTTCACATAGAATGCACTACATTTAAGGCTTGCGTTCTGGATCTTTTGCGTCATACTTTGCTCTGACCAACGATCGGATTTGCGATGAGTTTATAAGACCTGCAAAAAGCTTTTACGGCAACATTTGGCATTTTTTTTATTGAGTTAATAATATATAATTTTTGTCAAGCCGACGTGTTGCGCTTTTACATGACGGTCACCAGCTACGTCAGAGATACATGCTGACAATCGATGCTTAAGTTGGCAGTAGTGTTTAGTAATGGGCACTGTTTAGGACATTACAAACTAGACACAAGCACCTTTTCCTTCGATATATTAGGGCTACGAGCCCGATCCACCTACAAAATTAAATAAGCCCGGGGGGTTGTAATAATCATCAACATGGGGTTATTTGACTGGTTCAAATCGGGCACTGCACCAATGCAGAAAGAATTGACGGTGGGAGAATGGAACATCAAAGGACTTGCGCTTGCCGCGCTATGCCGTCACCAAGAGGCGATCCCGTGCTTCGATAAGGCGCTTAAGATCGATCCAAAATATGATCATGCGCTGAACAACAAAGGAGCTGCACTTTTCCAGCTAGGCCGCTACGCGGAGGCGATCGAGTGTTACGATAAGGCCCTCGCGATCAATCCGCAAGTTTGCATTGCGTGGAACTATAAAGGAGCTGCGCTTGACCTGTTAGCCCTCTGCCCACGGTATGCTGGCGCGTGGAACTATAAAGGGGCTGCGCTTCTCATGTTAAGCCGCACCCAGGAGGCGCTTGAATGCTTCGATAACGCACTCGAGATCGATCCGCAACACGTTGAAGCTTGGCATAATAAAGGAAATACGCTTAATCTAGTAGGGCGTTACCAAGAGGCGGTTACCTGCCTTGATAAAGCGCTCGCAATTGATCCGCGTAACGCAGCTGCACAGGAGTCCCGTGGATTGATCGCGAGCATCTGATCGTAGCACTGAATCGTCTCACTAACTCGCCCTGACTCGAGCCCTGTGGTTGTCCTCGAAGTATTTTACCTCCATCGGAGAGTCAACAGCGAAACGTTCTGAGCATAATTAGCGATTCCAGGCGGCCCACCGACGAGTCCAGTAAGTGCTCACAAGCCATTTACGGTTAATGTTGCTCAAGCTGTCTGCAACATGTGTAGGAATTATGAACAAGCAAACAATCCTGTTTCTGTGCACGCACAACGCCGCACGCTCGCAGATGGCTGAAGGGTTCGTCAACGCACACTTCGGCAACCGATATGTAGCGCGCAGCGCGGGAAGCGAACCGACTGAGCTGCACCCCTGTACTGTCGAGGTGATGACCGAACTTGGCATCGACATTTCCACACAGCGCGCGAAATCGTTGAACGAGTTTGATGACACACAATTTGACTACGTCGT
>JBAXDW010000149.1:0-4481 GCA_037140755.1 Methanobacteriota archaeon | reverse complement strand
GATGCAGTAAGAGGGCACAATTTGGGCAAAAAGGAAAAAAAGAAGAGCCCGCTAAGAGAAGAAGAGGCACCAGTTAAGCGGCTGTAAAGAAGACGGTAGAAAAAGAAAGGCGATCAAACTGACGTCAGATCGTTCTAAAATATTCATTTCTTGATCTTTTGAACATCACAGCAGTATCTACAGTCACATATCAACTGAAATTTTCTCGTATGTTCAGATATGTTAATAAGCGTCTATGAACGCTTTAAGAGGCGATTACGCAGCCAATTAAACTATTTTCCGTTATCGTGGTACTTCTCCTTCTTACCGTCGTCTTCGTCGGGCTCGTCACCGTGCCCGCCGGAGCGGCACAAAGTAACACCACCTAAGCTGGTGCACCGCAAAACTCCGGCTGGAAGTTCCACGCTGACTTAGCGAACACAGGGGTGTATGACGACGGAGGGACGCGGCCGAACAACAAGCTGAAGTGGAACTTCGTGGCCGGAGGCGGTGTTAACTCCTCCCCCGCCGTCGCTAACGGCGTCGTTTACGTGGGGAGCGCTTGCATTCCTCGTGGTCGTCTCGTCTGCAGGCAAAGGTCAAGAAAGCGCAAGGAAATCAAAAAAATCCGCCACAAACTCTAGACCCTTGTCTTTACACGGCGAAGGTCGCGCGTTCGAATCGCCTCTCGCTCAAGCACACTATGACACGCGCTTGGCCTTTTCTTTTTCGTGCTCTTATAGTTACGTAGCTAGAACTAAGCCAATGTAATTCGCTTAAAGAGCTACGGCACGTGGAGTGGTTCGCTTTAACTGCCAAGGTCTTGAATCTTTATCGGATTCGTGCAATACGGGCACAGGAAATCGCACTCCATTTTACCGTATGGACAGATGACCTTTGAAAGAACGGCCAGCGGATGTCCCTTGCTCTTGATGTCAAACTCCTTGTTCCACCCAAAAGGCGCCCTCTTGACGGTGAAGCTTTCTTTTTTTAACGCCTCTTCAAGCGACAGAAGTATCTGCAATGCCACTTGAGGGGAGCTTAACGTGCTCGTAAGGTGCGCAAATGGAAAGAGCATGACACGGTTTTCCTTAAGCTTGCCCAGCACGTCGACGATGCTGTTTTTTGCCGCTTCAGCCACTTCAGGCACGTTGATCTCGTCAAGTTTTTCCACACATGAGAAAACAACAAGACAGTCTTCTATACTATCCTCTGTCGATTCTATGTCCTCGGCTACCTTCGTTCGTTGAGTCGCCTTGTAGCTTATCTTGTCAGCGTGAATTAGAAGAAGTTTAATTTTTGATCCCCCCCATTTCGATTATTTAGATCGAGCAAAGCTGAACTTTTGTGTTATGCAATCTACTCGCGCGTGACGCTATCGCGCCATCTATAATCAGCGTGCGGTTACCGGCACATTTTGCCCTTTTATGAACGTTCAATAATCTAAACGCTATACCAATGACCTAGACAAGCTGTATCACAGATGATTACACTGAAAGGAACAAGGACGGGGTAGAAGTATGAGTAAGGAAGTAGACGCCCTTTTTGACGCATTATTCGCTCTAACGGATCTGCGAGTGCTGCTAAGGGAAACGGTGCCCTTTCACAAGCTGAACGAGGAGCAGCAAGCTCAGGCGCGTAGCGCAATCGTCAACGTTAGAGAGGCTCTATCGAGGTTAGAAGGAGTGCTTGACAATGAAGATCGCAAATGACATACTAGTTCGAGAGGTTGAAGAAGATTACATTAACATTCAGCCGATCCAAGCAGCAGGCCGTTTAACCGTAGAGGCGATGAAGGCGCTCATCGCTTATGGCGACGGTTACTCGACGTGCGACCAGTGCCGCAAGCCTTTTAGACTCGATAAAATCACCAAGCCACCCATCGCCGAGTTCCACAACGATCTCGCCGAGTTCCTCCACATGGACGAAGCTCGCGTAACGCCGGGGGCGCGTCGTGCCTTTCAGGCAGTCTGCCTTGCGTTTGCTGAAAAAGGCGATACGATTTTGGTTTCTGCCCTCGCACACTATACTGAGTTCTTGGCAGCAGAGAATGCTAGTGCAGTAGTAAAAGAGATACCGCTGAATGAAAAAAACGTCGTCACTGGCGATCTCGTTGCACAGAAGATAGAGGATGTGACCCGCGAACAGGGTAAGAGGCCCGCGCTAGTCATGCTCGATCACTTCGACTACTCATTCGCAAATGAGCATGATATTGCCGGCGCTGCTAGGGCAGCGCATCAGTATGATATCCCCATCCTGTATAACGGCGCATATACCGTAGGCATTAAGCCGGTCGATGGTAAGGGGTTAGGTGTCGATTTTGTCGTTGGGAGTGGACATAAGTCGATGGCATCTCCTGCGCCGAGTGGTGTACTAGCGACCACAAGCGAGTATGCGGATAAGGTTTTCCGGACGACGCAGATAATCGGCGACGTTACGGGGCGCAAGTTTGGCATCAAGGAGGTCGAAATGCTTGGCTGCACGCTTATGGGGTCAAACATCATTGCGATGATGGCGTCGTTTCCGACTGTCCAGAAGCGTGTCAATGATTGGCAGGAGTACGTCACTAAATCGAATTTTTTTATAGATGCGCTCCTTAGCATCAAGGGTAATAAGTGCCTAAGCGAATACCCGCGCAAGCACACCTTAACGAAAGTGGATACGACGTGCAGCTTTGACAAAATCGCTAAAACCCACAAGAGGCGGAGGTTCTTTTTCAGTGACGAGCTTAAACAACGCGGCATTGTCGGTGAGTTTGCTGGGGCGACGCGGACGTGGAAGCTTAACACGTATGGTTTAAGCTTGGACCAGACCTCGTACGTCGCAGATGCCTTTAAGGAGATAGCGGAGAAGTATGATCTGCTGTAGCTTATGGTTGAACCAGATAAGTCGTCAAAGATTAGACCTCGATGTGAGATAATTGTTCAGTATGTCCTTCCCGCGATAAGAGCGGAGATGGCGGTGCGAATGCGGGA
Source organism: Methanobacteriota archaeon (assembly GCA_037140755.1). Lineage (GTDB taxonomy): Archaea > Halobacteriota > Bog-38 > Methanoflorentales > Methanoflorentaceae > Methanoflorens. The sequence goes on along the minus strand of JBAXDW010000149.1, from coordinate 1,527 downwards.
CGAAGGAATAAGCCAAGCGCAAATCGCACGTATACTCGGGGTCACACCCGCTGCCGTCAGTCAATACATCAAGAGCAAAAGGGGAGCAGCCGGACAAGATATTGAGGTGCTTGAGGTCATCGACGATTTTATAGAGGAATACAGAAACGACGTCGATGAGCTTTCGGCGCACCTCTGCGACGTGTGTAACAGGATCCAACAAGTTCTAGATAAGCGTGCTTTTAATGATTCGCAGGCTCCAGGCTGTTGCTCTTAGCGTTCCTAAGGCCAATCGTAGTGGTTAAATTGCGAATTTACAAACATATTAGTTAAAAAGAGCAGTAATAGAAGTCATTTAGCTAAACGGTAGAGACCTCGACGCGCATCTTTGACGTAAAAAATTCGAGTTACCAAGCCGCCTTCTTTCAATCTCTTGACCGCATATCTTACTGTTCGGTAGGGCAGATACGTCTCTTTTTCGATGTCACGTAGGGTCATCATCTCTTTTCCTTCGAGCATTTTAAACACTAGTTTCACGCTTGGAGGATATTCGTACAGTTTTTCTCTTACGTGTTCAGGTTTGGCCTGTTGATCGCTTACGCCGATTTGAGCGGCAACGCAATTTGAGCGCATCATATTGGTTAACGCCGTTAATATTATATAAAATTTGCGCTGACAAACCGTCATTCTAGCCAAATTCCGCGCAGATTGGATGTTAAACAAGAACAAGAAGTAGCTAGGGCTGTTAACCACCCAGCGTACTCCTAAATAGTCACATCCCTTTGGCCTGAAGTATCGACCTTGTATGAACCTGAGCGGTTTCGTAGCCTTAGCAATTGTAGATAGAGGCAAAATTTAGCTTGAAAAAAAGCTATTTTAGTCTTTATAGTAAATTTCGTATGCTGCAGGATTTCCCTTACTTTATGAAAAAGAGAATACCAATTGTTAAGCCGAAATTCGGCTCAGTTCCCGGGGATACCGCCCACCAGCCCTCCGCACCATCCAACCCCCCAGGGGGCAGCAACTCTAACTCTTGAAGTGCAATGACCAGGGGAGGTCAATCGGCTAGGTTACTTCGGAAGTGTAGTTAATCACCAGTTATTACGGAGAGTGCTTGATGAAAGACAAGGAAAGCGACTTTTGGGGAGGGAAAAGATGCTTGGTTACTGGGGGATATGGCTTTGGTGGTTCCCATTTGTGTGAGCAACTATTAGAAAAAGGAGCCAGAGTGTATGTGCTAGATCGCGAAAACCCAACTAATTCGTATTTGGTTTTAACGGGACTAGCCAGTAGCATCCAGTATATTCGCGGGGATATAAGAGACCTGGAACTTCTTAAAATCAGTCTCGAACGCTTTGAGATTGAGACCATCTTTCACCTTGCCGCTCAACCGGTCGTGCCAATCAGCAACGTCCATCCATATGAGGCACTTTCTGTAAACGTCATGGGAACATACTCTGTTTTGGAAGCAGTCAGAAATTCTACATGTGCTAAGAACTTAGTCTTTGCTTCCAGCGGATCATTTTATGGTACGACCACCCAGCATGA
>JBAXDW010000148.1:0-4495 GCA_037140755.1 Methanobacteriota archaeon | reverse complement strand
ACTGAGCACTCAGCTCAATTGGCTGCAGAATAGGATGCATATCGACCGCTCTTAATGTTGGACCCCACCTTCTGAGCTGCGTATTCGTCGGCAGTGAGTTGCGCAGGCAACGTATCTGCCGCCCTAATTTCAAACAGACCGGCAGGACAGCACCGCGTCTCTTTTACCCTCTCCTCCCTAGCATATTTCTGACAAAGGATGTAAACATCGCCCGAACAGAAACCTATATATCCCGCTATCTCTTTTCGGGATTTATTGAGGCCGGAGCAATATTATGAATAAAAAAGTGTTTTTAGGATTATTACTATAGTGATGACAGTTGCTGTAGCAACGGCAGGCTGTACTTTTAACACCAATCCCTCGAGCTCGAGTGCCAGCCCTTCAGCGTCGGCGGTGCCTTAAAACATTGCCGGATACGCAACTTACACGAATGCGACTGCGGGAATCCGCATTCAATATCCCTCAGGATGGAATGCAATCGAGGGCGGGAGGTCCTCGCAGGTCGTGCTTTTTAAAGCGCCCGGAAATTTAACGCAAGTTGCGGTAATGTCCTCCCCAGCGGGCAAGAGTAGCTTAGAAGAATTACACAACACCATTATAAGCGGACTCTTGAATGAAACAAGCTACAATTATACACTCGTCAGCACCGAAAAAACCACGCTCGCAGGGATGCCTGCGATCACCTCGACCTTAACCGCGACGATAGGCGATGTAACCGTAAAGCAAAGATATGTGACGATGGAAAAAGGTGACCAATGGTACTCGTTAATTTTCTCGGGGGACTCAGAGGTGTGGTCCAAGTACCAAAATGACTTCAGTAACATGACCAATTCGTTTGCCATCACGAGCTGAGGTGTCGTCCTAAGAGTCGAAAAATTGACTAGTGCTAGGTTAATTTCGGCATTGGGGACGCACTGCGTCCTTTTTTATATAGCAATAGCCCCCTTAGGGCCTTTTTGAACTGCTGCACCGTATTTCCTCTTGGAAAAGGATAAAGAAAGCCTCGAAGCGGCACTACTAGTTGAGAAGCGCCACATGCTTGAATTGAAAGCCGATAAGGAAACCCTGCAAAAACAAGTCGAATTGCTAACGTTACGATTACCTACCCCTAATAAGTCATTTTGGGACCGGATTAAGGGACGTTGACCGGCTGACGTGAATCCGCGGTTACTCTACGCTGCTTTGCATTACTGGATATCCGTAATGGCGAGTCAGAGTATACCATTCGGTTGTTGTCGGTTATGTTCTCCGTCTTAGCGATACCGGCGCGGCACTTGTAGCGCTGCCTCCTCTATGGCGAAACGGTGGGTTCAATGACCGCGCTTATTCTCGCGATAGCTGCGTTCGGCGTTCAATTCTCCCAAGTGGTAAGAATGTACAATTAATGCTCTTGTTAACGCTCCTTTTAATGTATTGTTTTGTCCGATTTCTGCGCGAGCGCAATCTCTTGCCCTCAGCAGGACATGCCCTTGTGACAACTTTTCCACTTGCTCGGCTTGTATTGCACCTTAACGGCTGATTTGATGAATGACAACCGAATCACTACCGTTAAGCGTCAATCCCGCGTTCTAGCGGAATCTTAGGCCACGAAATCTATAAAGAAACGCATAAGTGACTCCGTTTGGGCCTAGCATCATTAAAGTGTGCGCAAGCGTAAAGAATAGTTTGACTTCTGACTATGTCGTTCGTCACTCTTTGCAAACAGCTTTCATAATCCTAATTATAGCTGTTTGTTGATTGCATCTCAATCGAGCGACTATCTGAAACGCGCTTAGGTCGTCCACGCAAGTTTATCGGTGTGCCAGCTTCCACCGCTGCTAAAATTAACGATTGAATTGTATTGCCGATATACATAGAAGCCGCCGACGAGCCACTGAGTCCTCGCTGACGCGTTGCTGCCACAGGGAATGTCAGAACTCATATTTCCCAGGTCCGTAGAAGGGCCAACCGAATCGTTGTACCATGATCCAGTTCCGCCAAGAGCGCCGCCGCTCTCGTCCCAGTGCGTTTGATGCACCGGCGCTTTTCCGTCCTCACCAATCCAGACCGTCGGATATGGTTCGTTTCCCGGCCCTGCGCGAGAGTCCCACGCAATTTGAATATAGTAGTCGTGGCCGGTGCGAAGTACGGTGTCAGTCGGTATGTACCACCGCGCGTGGCTGCCGCCGGTCGTATGGCGATAAATGGTAAAGTAACTTCTATCATCGCCATATAATGTGTCAATGTAAAATGCGAAACCGCCATTAGCTTTGTCCAAAATTCTCTGGTAGCGCTGGCCGGATGCTATTCCGCTGAAATGAAAACCTATCTCCCACGAAGCGACGTTCTGGTTGTTTGTTGCGCTGCCCGCTGGGATGCAGATAAAATCATTTCTCCCGGTGCCACCCCAGTACGGGTGGCCGTTTGATTGGGTTCGATATAAGCTGGGGGTGCTGGCGTAGGCGTTATAGCTGGTGCCTGCCGTTCCGCGGTTCACCCACGTTGATCCTGCCTGGGGAACGTAATAAATAGTCGGTGTCGTGGTCTGGGCCTTGACGGTGATGACGACGACGCTGCTCGATGACGTCTTATAGGTATTATCGCCGGAGAAGGTGGCGTAGTATGTGCGGGGACCGGCGGAGCCAAAGCTTTGGGTGAGGATGATCCGGCCGTAGGCGTCGGTGGTTTTGGTGGTATCGGTGTACCTAACGCCGTTGAGGTAGTGGTAGATGGTGACGGGCTTTGACGAAAGGGCCTTGGTGCCGCTCTTCAGGGTGGCGGTAAAGGTGACGGATTGGCCGACAGCGGGGGTGGTCGTGGACGGAGAGAGGGTAAGTTGACTTGATCCAGCCTTGACGGTGACGACGACGGCGCTGCTGGTGGAAGCTAGATTCTTGCTGTCACCAGCGAACTTGGCGTAGTATGTGCGTATACCGGTAGAACCAAAGGTCTGGATTAGCTTGATTCGACCGTAGGCGTCGGTGCTCTTGGTGGTATCGGTGTACCTAACGCCGTTTAGGTAGTGGTAGATGGTGACGGGCTTGGACGAGAGTAGCGTTGTTCCGCTCTTCAGGGTGGCGGTAAAGGTGACGGATTTACCAACAGCGGGGGTGGTCGTGGACGGTTTAAGGGTGAGCGCAGTTGACTGTGCTGCCGCAGTAGGAACAGCTACAACGCCTGCAAACACCATGGTAATGAGAAGGATCACTATAGAAACTGAGGCGATTTTGTATAAACGCATGATTGCCTGTTAAACGTTCGTAGTTGCCGAAAAAAACGTGTCATAAGATATGATAAAAGCTTCGGTTGCACGTGACAGCAGAAACTATGCTGTGACGTTCAAATGGTCAAAAAATGAATACATTCGAATGAGCAGACACGGGTTTGATCGCCCCATCAGAAAAAGAAGATTCAGAACTATAGCCAACACAAAAAACCCGAGGGGGTAGCCCTGCCAGATCAGATAAATTTTTCAAGGTGATCTCTTCTCTTGACCTTCAACTCGCAGTTAGCTGTCAATTTGAGAGCTTGACCGAGAGACTTAGCCTTTTCTTGCAATGACCAACATTTCGAAGTCTTCTGTTCTCAGTTTATTATTGCGGCTCCATTTCCCCAGTTCAGCTCCATATATATCGATTTGTGAGAATCCTACTGTTTTTAACAGCCACGTGATTTCAGAGGGAACATAGTAGCGCTCATTGCATTTGAGCACTTTCTTGTTTCCTTCATCATCAACGTGTTCATATTCAGAGTAATCGCGAAACGTCATGAGGTTGAACGTATTGACTCTGCTTACATCATAAGTACCATACTGGTTTATGAAATCTTTAACAGAATGGAACAAGGGAAACAGTCCATTCAACGTGGTAAGAACAAAGACGCCATTTCGTTTGAGGGCATTTGATGCGTTTTTTAGAATATAAAAGTTCATTTCGTCCGTTTCCATCAACGGGAATGCACCCTCACAAACCATAATCACTACATCAAATTGATTGTTATAGTCAAGATAGCGGCCGTCAGCCTTCTTGAACTGAACACTTACGTTTGCCGCTCCAGCCTTTAAGCGTGCCTTAGCTAGTTGTGACGCAGACAAATCAACCGCGGTAACGGAGTACCCCCTCTTTGCCAATTCAATGGCGTGTCGACCGGTTCCACATCCTATGTCCAAGATTGTTGCGTTTTTGTCGAATTCAATCTCTTTTTCAACAAAATCGACTTCGCCTCCTGTGCCCTTAACAAATGGTTCTTCATCGTAGGTGGCGGCGGAGTTCTCAAAAAATTCTTCGTACCATTGCTTCATCACAGTCAATCCCTTTGCTTAATACGCGGTGTAGTATTGGCGCTCTATTAAGATTATTTTTGATCGTAGATCATTTAGCCTTTGTCATCGGCGCATCGAGACACGCAGTGATCATTGAAAGCAGTCAACTGGTGCGTTCTAAGCAGCCTGTACTCGATCTGCGTGCACGCCAATGGCAGTCAATGCGTAAATCCACGTCCTGCGCCCGAAATTCAA
>JBAXDW010000147.1:0-4526 GCA_037140755.1 Methanobacteriota archaeon | reverse complement strand
CTCATGATGGCAGTGCCAACATGAGTAGGCTGCCTGTCAATCAGCCGAATGTAGCGTGTCTCTGATTTAGTCATAGTTACATGCTCACCTTTCAAGGTGGGGTAATTGACCTAATCGAGGCGTGCCGTTTGACAGGGCGCGATCAAATAGCAAGTCTTATTGGCACCCACAACGGTATTACTCGCAGCTTCTGGAGGAGTTTTTCGATGAAGAAACACATGATAATGGGGGCCATCGCACTAATGCTCGTTGCCGCTGTCTGTATCGCGGGATGCACGTCTCCCTCAAGCCCGTCTCCGACGACGCACGACGCCGTGTTAGAGCGATTTATAACCGCGTATAAGGGTTATCTCACCGACGTGCCAGGCACCGAGAATGGAACGATGACCGCCTGGCAGGTCACATGGTCCAACGGTACCACCGTCAATATTCACGCGACCGCGCGCTACACGCAGACAAACGTGACGGTCACGTATAACCGAACGGTCACAAACTTCCCTTCAACTGACGCAGCAACCGCTTACTTGCGTAGCTACAACCTGACGGGATACGCTCTTTCAAACACGACGACTGAGCGAGGCAACGTAAGCGAAACGGCGCTCGGACACCCGCTCACTATTTTAAAAGTGTACGATAAGATGTCGGGCGATGTAAGCACCTCACGCACTATCGAGGTAGAGCAAGCAGATGGCCTTGTTATCGTCACCGATTCAACGGTGACGTCCTCCTGAATGGGCTAGCAGATTGCTCGCGCAGAAAGCACAATGGAAGTGCTCACCGCGCAGAGGCGATGTCAAAACTGAGGCTGCTTACTTGCTCGCTGGTCTGTACAAAAAAGAAGCTAAATATCCAGGTACAAGATGACCGATAGGGTTGACGACTACATCGAGAGACAACCGTCACCGCAAAAAGAGATCTGCGAGAAACTGCGAAGCACTATTCTCAACGCCTTTCCCGATATAAGAGAGGTGATGAAGTGGGGCGTCCCGACGTACGACGGCAGCACCTACTACATCGTTGCACTCAAAGACCACGTCAATATCGGGTTTTCCGTAGCGGGTCTTTCAACAGAGGAGCTGAAACTGTTTGGTGGTTCGGGGAAGACGATGAAACATCTCGAGATTCGCACTTTGAACGAGATCGACGAGGCACACATTGAACAACTCCTGCATTTGGTGTGGAATGTGAGCAGGTAGCAATCGCCGATGTGCGAAGACAGGCGGCAAATGCCCTCTAGCAGGATTTTGTTGCACTCGCGATCTACCTCGTGTGTTGGAAGGCGCGGTTACTGAAATAGATACGTGCGTGATACGAGCGCTCCGCGCCCAAAAAACCCTCAGGTATTCTCTTCCACGGGCTTATCTAACGCACTGATCGATTGAAACGCAGCAATGGCAGCGTTCTGCTCTTCTCCCGTGAGCGATTTGCCTCCATAGCGGGTGCGTTCAAAAGCGACGGTCAACGTACGCAAGGGCTCTCGCACCTCAGGGATGGCCGCTTCTATTGCACCATATCGCTCCCAGTGCGTCATGTGCGGAGCGAGGGTGACCGTTGCGCGTGTCGCGAGCGACGCAAAAGCAGCGTCGTACAACACGCCGATCGCTTGCCGGTCGTCTCCTCGTTCAAATAGCTCGAATGCTTCTTTGACGGCCGGCGCGACGCCTATGGGTTCAGGTGGAAGCTCGCGTTCGGGTTCTGGGATAAGGGGTGAAGGTTCTTCGGCTATCTCGGCTGCAAGTGGCGGCTTTGTCGGAGGCGCGTCGACGGATTCGTGCGCTTGCTGAGGTGAGCTTTCTGCCGTTTTTTTCGCAGCCACGACGGGCTCCTCGGACCGCTTCGATGGCTTCCCGGCAGGTACTGCAAAAGACGTTTTTGTCCGTAACCGCCGCGCGTACAAATAGATGCCGAGCACGATCGCTCCGGTAACAACAGCGATGATGCCGTATGCCGGGACCGCGTTGACGGGAACGTTAGCGACGGCGCTCGGGGCCGCGGGAAATGCGGTATTAGTGGGTTCAGCGACCGTATAGACGGTCGCGCTGCCTGAGAAGACTGCGGGAACGTAGTTCAGGCCGACAGGAGCGGAAAAGACGTATTTTCCGCTCTCATCCGTCTGCGTGCGCGCTACTGTGATGTCCCCCATGTGTAGCGCGACGGGCACCGACGCGAGCGGGCCTTTCGATGTCGTGACGACCCCTTCCACGTTCAGGCTGCTTCCGAGTGACACGCTGTCAGAGAGCACGCTTACGTTGTTGCTTACCGTTGTGTTGGAAGAAGCGGGCGCAGTCTGAGCGGCGACGCTGAGCACCGGGACGTTTAACAGGTTATTCGACGCTGTGAGAGCGCCGAGCACGCTCACAAGCACTAACACAAGCACGACGCATCGCGTTTTTCTTCCGGAAAGACACTCGAATGACACTTTGCTAGTACCTTGTACAAGGCTTAACGGACCCAGACCAGACACAAGAACATAGACAATCTCGATATAAAAGACTTGCTTTCGTACGTTGCAAAAACTGCTTCGCCTGTGGGTTCTATTTCACCTTATCGCCTGAAGAATGCGACATCACGACCTGCAGACTCAGCAATCTAAGAAGAGTCTCTCCCAGCAGGCCGTCTGCGAGCAATGACAGAGGCAAATCAGCATCCGACAACCCATCCAACGGGGGGTCTCCGAACTCTTCGCATTCGCACTGAGCGTGCCCCTTCAAAACGTAAAGCGCGCACAACCCAAAGCGCACCGGCTCGTTCTTCGATTCACTAAAAAAAAGAGATGAACGGTGACCTGTCGCAACGCCGAACGCCGCTTACCTCATTAGAGGACGTCAACAGCGCGTGAGCAGCGCCCGCCGTTCGTTAGTTGGGTTACGGTTACCACCACTACTTACACTACCAAGGGTACCCCAGCGGTCGCCCCTTCCAAGTGCCCTCTAGCACCGCAGCATGCCCAAGATCAAATCGATATTCAGCTCATCGTCGTGAAAAAGCTCATCAAACGTCAAGAACGTGTCCCTGATCTGGAGCACCGGCGCTATCGTCGTAAAGACCCCTTTCATGAGCAGGGTCGTTCGCGACTGGGGCGAGTCCAGGTCGTGTTCTTCAAAAGAGATCCCGTGCTCCACCAGGGACTTTTTTAGGACCGCGCAATTGGGACAGACGGGCAGCGTGTACATGCGTACCGCGAGGTTCGTTTCTGATGTCATCAGATGGTCCTAGGCCGCTCACCCTATTAAAGCCTCTCTTACGCCGGGAGAAGTGCCTTCACACCGAGTTACGCAGGCGAGGTGAACGTTGAGGTGCCGCGTAGATGGAGGGGCGTCCGTGAACGTCGTTGTGTAATTACCGCCTTTGGAGCCATTAGCGGGGGGGTATCTGTAATCACGTGCGAAAAAGGGTCTGAAACACCCTTCTCTTAGCGTTTACGTCGCTTAAACGTTCGTCTGTGGGGGACCTCAGCACATCACTCCCTTTTAGCAAACACCTGATAGCAAAACGCGGGAGGACGATGCGACCTTTGAACTGACCCAGTTTGATCGCTGAGTCTTGGCGCTCCCCCATCGTCGGAGCCCAAACCAATGACTTTAATAGGGTGCCTGCCAGTAAACGCGGGTATTAAACAGGAGTTTCGCATGAGAACACGACCAAAATACCTCATAGCAGCGTTGGGCGGCATGATGATTATTCTCGTCGCATGCGCTGCGGGATGCACCTCGTCGAATATCTCACCGAGAACACAAGCGTCAGCTGCTTCGTCAGCCGGGCAATCGGACAAGTTTACCAACCAGTCTGACAGTCCAGGGTTTGACCAGACCCGTCGGTCATACCACGGTACGAGCCGGCAGTCCGGGCCATTAGTCCCGAAAAGAACGTTACGGGATGGGTCTATGAGACCAAGGATCCCGTTTCTGACGTGAAGGCTTTTTACAAAACGCAAACGGGCACGTTTGAGCACCGTTAGACGGTGCCACTGGTCTCACGCGTCAGAGGATCGTCGGGTATGCCTGCGACTATTTGGAACTCTGCTGTTCGTCTGGCGTGGACCGAAGAGTCGCACGCTTTGTTCAGTTATGTTTGCTCGATAGGTAGGCCTCGAGCCTGACGAACGGCAAAAAGAAGTGCTTACTAATGAAGGGTTTGGGCATTCCGTTAATCGTGAAGGGTTTGTTGAATGGCGGCGTGGCGGGCGAAGATGTCCTCTTCGAGCTCTTCTACGATGTATGGTGCAGTTTTGGAAGTTTTGGAAGGGTTCCACGTCGTTTTTAACGCGCTAGTCAACGTGAAATGAGATGACAAAAGCCGTTCCGTTGTCTCTATTCAATTCAATAGTACCCTCGAGCTGATTGACCAACGTGACAACGAGCTGCATACCCAACGAGTCGGTCGTTCGAAAGTCCAAATCAGCGGGCAATCCCACGCCGTTATCCGCAACGGTCAACGTATGCGTGCCGTTCGCACGCTGTAGGGCGATGGTAACGGTGCCGGTTCTTCCATCGGGAAACGCATACTTTAACGAGTTTGACACGAGC
>JBAXDW010000146.1:0-4528 GCA_037140755.1 Methanobacteriota archaeon | reverse complement strand
CGCAGCGCGCCACGGCGGCGGCGGCGCCGCGAGCCGTCCGCGGCAAGAACTTCAACCCCAACATGACGAGTAGCAGCGGGTAAAAGAATGACGCGACGTTATGCGTGAACCAATAAGGTTCAAAATACGAAATGACGCTGGTCCTAGCAACGTCACTCGCCACCAAATATGCGAAACTGAACGCGGCTCCGGGGACGATAAACCAGTTCCGTTTCAGGAGCACGCTCGCGCCGTCCGTAATCCAAAGCCCGAGGCCGATTGCGCTGAGGTACCTGAGGATGGTCGTCGTATACCAAAATAACCCATAGTGCGCGATGATGAACGGGGCGGCGAACTCGAAGGCAACATTGACCGCGAAACAGCCGACCAGCGTCGCTCGGGGTGCCCGTTTGTAGAAGTAGTAGAGAAGCGGAAAAAGGACGATGAACTGGAGCGCTATCGACACGAAGTAGTTGCCCGGCGCGTTGAGCGGCAGCCAGCCCAAGAACAAGGCAGGGGTTATCGCGAGCGGCTCGTTACGCACGACAGCGGGAAAAAACGTCATAACGGCTACCTCGAACAGGCCAATTAACAGCACCGGATACACGATACGATCAAACCGTCGTGCGAAGTAGGAAAGTGAAAAAAGGCCCCTGAGGGTCGTATCGCCCCTTCGCGTGAACGAGTTTCCCGCGTTGAAGGCCATTATGATGATGAAAAGAGGGATGGCTTGCCAGAGGTAGAGGTTGGCATAACCGGTGACCATCTGGCTGACGGCGAAAGTGTGCGTGGCCACGACGGAGATAATTGCCAATCCTTTGAGCAAATCGATTTGAACGAGGCGCGGGTGTTCCATCTTGCTGATGGGGCGTGGTTTTGTCATCGTACATTACGTTTGTCATCTCGGTCACCGCGTCGGCAACGAACACTTTAGGTACGCCACTCAGGATTCGTTGTCAGCGCGTCGAAAAGAGTGCATCGCGTATGTGGGTCCCAAGTTTTTTGTGGTCCCATCAGCGCTACGCGCCAGCTGTGGAGCCCCCGCCATACACCACGAAATCGTCTACTTGAACCACCGCGTTAGCATGCGCGCCTGCGAGCTTAGCAAATCTGCTCACGCGTGCGGGATCGTGCCCCATCGCTTCGTTGTACGCGTCGCTAAATAGCGTTGTGTTTACCTTTGCGTCGTGCTTGTCGTTTGGGGTGTGTTGCTGAGCGTCGCGTTCAAGCGACCGGACGTCGCGGGCCCTGGAGTTTGACTAATACTGCGAAGAAGGTGACTCCAGAAGTGCGGCCGTTAAGCGCTTAAATCTTTCGACGAACGCCCCGTTTTCCACGTCGTTAGCCGCAACGTCAAGCACGGCTGCCGCCTTTTTCCGGAAAGTGCTTCCATGCTTTTGAGCATCTTTGCGTTGTCCTCGCTGCCTGGTTTCCGTGCGTGCAAAAGAAGGCGACGTTGGTGAACGTGTTTTTGTTTTTGTTCGTTCGTATACGTTCGTATCAGGCTGGACATTTTCCCCGCCCATACATAACTGCCGACGACTACTACATCATAGGACGTGGCGTCTTTTGTTGTATGTGCGATTTTCGCGTGAACCCGCAGGAATGCCTGCATTGCCAACCTACCCACGCCCTCGTCTTTCGTGTCAGACACGATCTCTTCAACATCGGTGTTGAGGTTTTCAGCAAGCGCTTCGGTGACCCTTTTCGTGTTTCCCATTCGCGAGTAGTAGCCGCGAGTGTTTTTTTCGCTGTGTATTACGGTGCACCTGCTAAATAGAGTGAAGGGTCACCCTCCGAGGCACAACCAGTTGACCGGACAAGCGCTTAAGGACTGGCGAACAAATTAAATAGCTGGTGGAAAAACATCTTGTGGAGCGCCCGTGGAAGCGATTGAAGTTTCTCATCTTGTCAAGCAGTTCGGCCCCCTTACCGCCATCAATAATATCAGTTTCTCGGTGGCGGTCGGGGAGACCTTCGGATTCTTAGGCCCTAACGGCGCCGGCAAGACGACCACAATCCGCATTCTCACCGGGATCTCGCCTCCGACTTCGGGAACGGCAACCATCTTCGGCCGCGATATCGTGCGCGAGACCGTTGCCGCACGCCAATCTATGGGCATCGTCTCAGAGACCTCCAACGTATACACTGACCTGACCGGGTGGCAGAACATGATGTTCTCCGCACAGCTCTATCGCGTTGGCCGCAGCGAGCGGGATAAAAACGCGACTGAGCTTCTGAAGCGCTTTGAGCTGTACGAACCGCGGAATGACCACGTGCACGGGTTCTCCAAAGGCATGCGGCGCCGGCTGACCCTCGCAATGGGCCTAGTGAACAGCCCGCGCCTGCTCTTCCTTGATGAACCCACCTCCGGGCTCGATGTCCAGAGCAACCTCATCATCCGCGACGTCATCAGCGACCTCATCCAGAGAGGGGTCACCGTTTTCCTGACGACTCATAACATCGAGGAGGCAAACGTCCTCTGCGACCGGGTGGCGATCATCGACAAAGGCCTCATTGCCGCCATCGACGCGCCCGAACGGTTGAAAAAGACGATTCAGAGCGTCCAGTCGATTGAGGTCTCCTTTGACAGCAGCTCTCCTACGCGGCTTGACGAGCTGCGCCGTATCCCGATGGTGAACGAAGCACGGAAGGAAGGCGACAAGTTCAGGCTCTTCACCGAGGACCCGTCTGATGTCATTGACGGCGTGATGGCATACGCTCATAGCCGCAACACACGGGTGATCAGCATCACGACGCTCGGTCCGAGCCTTGAAGACGTCTTTGTCAAGTTGACCGGGCTACAGCGCACAGGTGGTGGAGTTACTGCCATCGATTAACCTTATGGGGCTCCAGGACCGCCTTTCCCGCGAGCTCGTTGCTGCGTGGGCGATTGCGAAAAAAGATGTCGCCATCTATTACCTAAGGCCAGGGACCATCGTCGGCGGAGTGCTTTTTCCTCTTTTCATGTTCCTCGCGTTTTCGGCAGGGAAACTAGCGGCACCCTCTGCCCTGATCCCGGGGCTGATTGGCATTACGACCCTCTTCTCAGCATCATCTATAGAACCGGTATCGATCCCGATCGAACGGAGGACTGCTACGTTTGACCGGCTTCTTTCTGCACCCATCTCACTGAACGCGTTGGTGTTAGGCGAGAGTCTGAGCGGTTTTCTCTACAGCGTCGGCATCGCGTCTATCGTGTTTGTCGCGGCGCTGCTTATCTTGAGGACGCCTCTCGTGAGTATCGTCCCCCTCGTGCTCGGGATCCTTCTCAGTTCGTTCGTTTTTGCGACAATGGGGACACTCTTTGCGGCATATCCAACCGAGAGCCCCGGGGATATCATTTCAATGGTGAACGTGGTCCGGTTTCCCCTCATATTCATATCCGGCGTATTCATCCCTCTTGCGTCGCTGCCCCCTATCGGGCAGATGATAGCATTCATTTCACCGCTCACGTATGCGAACGACCTCATCGACAGCGCATATACGGGTATAACGCACTTCAACCCGTTTGTTGACGTCGCGATGCTCCTCGTCTTTATCCTGATCTTCCAGTTTGTGGCAAACCAGCTGTATAAGAGGTTCAATGACTGAACGAATCGAGCAAAGAAAAGCAAAGAAAAAGTCTGCGAACGGAGATACAGAGTAGGGTGCCTTTCATATGTCTAATTCAGTGACGAGCCGGCTAGCCGGAGAAGCGGGCTAAGCAAAGGTTCCGAATACGAAGACGCAGTCGATTCACCGAAACGTCTCTGCTCATCGCCTTAGGGAAGTTACGCATACGTCTCTAGCTCGAATCGCGTGATCGCTTAAACAAGCGGTCGGTAAAGGAGAGTCTTTTTGTACTCAGCTACTCGAGCGATGAGCTCGCGGCGCGTCAACGTACCTCGTTTGAACACTCGACGTGCGTGAAAACAGAGAGCCAACGCGAGTTCGCTGGCTGCGTTTTCGTGCGTTCCGTGGCTCGTCAGTAGATAGCCTCTTCGAACGTTCGTTTATCGAATGGAGCTTAGAACGTCGGCCCTCTGAAGCTAATTATGCGTATTAGGGAAGGGATCAGCACCTCGTCCGTGTCAGCTCGCGCCCTCTGTAACGGGAACTACGCTTTCGGTCGTCATGACCGACGGAATCATGTCCACAAGAACGTAGGGCGTATCGAGCGTAAGACCGAAAGGCCCTGCTGTTTTGGGTTGGACGAGCCAGACATTAATCAAGGTATCTTCAGAGGTAGCCGCCCAGTGTGTGCTGGTGTTGGCGTTTACCGTCGCATTAGGCGTAGAAGCGATGTCGATAAAGTTAGCCTTCTGATCATCGAACTGTGTCTGTGCTTCCGTAGTGCTGTTGGCAATGTAAATCGTCACATAGTGGGCGGTGCCGTTGGTCTCCTGGAAGTCGCCGCTGTAAATGGGCGTTTCATTTGCCTCGCTCAAGCGCGTGAAGTTGGCGAGGATGGTGTAGCGTGCGCCAAAGTGAGCGTCGAGCGTAGCATTAAGGTTCTGTGCGTTGCCAGAGGGTGTTGTGTTGTTCGTCGTAGACGACGTACAGCCTG
>JBAXDW010000145.1:0-4592 GCA_037140755.1 Methanobacteriota archaeon | reverse complement strand
GGAACATAGCAACCGCTCGGTTAATCGCGTTTTTAGTTAACCTTCTCAAACTTCCAACGTTCGGTCAGCGGGGCAGTGGCATCGACGCCAACCTTTGTTGTTGTTCCGTCGCTCCGCGCGCGCGGATCGAGTGACGATCCACGAACGTGTGGCACTATCATTATATCTGAATCCCCTCGAACTCGGGTGGCAACGGCGAATTCAACATCGGCCATGTTATAGATGTCAATATCATCGTCGACAACTATTACGTGTTTCAAACTCGTGTGAGACGCGAACGCTGCCATCATGACATTTTTTGCATCCCCCTCAGTCTGTTTTTCTATCTGAATGATAGCGTGCAGATAGTGGCGACCCCCCGCAGTCAATATCACATTCTTGACTTTCGTGACTTCCTGACACGCTTTGTATATTCGCGGCTCGTAGGGAATGCCCATTAAAAGTGAATGCTCTTCGCCGGCTGGCAATATGGAATGATAGATCGGATCTTTGACTGAAACCAGTCTCGTTAGTTCGATGATTGGTTCTTTTCTCACAAGGTCATAAGTGCCTGTGAGATCTACAAACGGACCTTCATCTGCCGTTCTTGTCGGACTTATTTGCCCCTCTAAGACTATTTCACTCGGCGGGATTGGGACTCCATTTTCGCATTCGATAAGGGGTTGCACCTCACCCTTCAGTGCTGCAGCGTAATTGAATTCAAAACCACACGGCACTCTCGTTGTCGTAGCAAACAGCGTGACGGGATCGACACCTATAGCAATAGCGACATCTAAAGGCTCCGCTTTTTTCGCACTGGCCTTATACATCAAGTATGCGTGACGCGGGGGAACAAGCCTCACGGCGAGCGAAGTGTCGTCGATGACCATCATGCGATGAACGGACGCATTTACTCTTTGGCCAAATTTAACCACCAGAACACCTGCGGTTATGTAAGGCCCGCCGTCTCGCTCAAAGAACTTCATAACAGGCAACTTGCTCAGATCTGGAGTCTGTTCCACATCCCACGCGAAGTCTTGGACCGTCGTTTTTCCATTAGGTGTCGTGCTTAGAAGTTTGCTGATGAGTCCTCCTTCGTGAACGCCCAGTGCGTTGGCAAGTAGCGCGCGTGAGCCGATGAGATTTACGATAGCTCGACAACCACCTACGCGCTCGAATAGGACTGGTCCTCGTTCGTGAGCTAGACGCGGGGCCTCTAAGATCGGTGAAACGGCCTTCGTTATGACCTCTAGTTGCCCAGAATTTATTAGATGCTGAATAAAGCGTCTCATTCAATCACCCCATCGCTGCGAAAGCGAATGATCTAATTGCAGCAGGTCGAGCACACGGGCGACTAGCGTATCGATGAGCTCCCCTATCGTCGCTGGACGTGTGTAAAAGCCAGGACTGGCAGGTACGATCACCGCCCCACATTGGGACAATTTCAACATGTTGCTCAAATGAATTCCGCTGAGCGGCGTCTCGCGCACCACTAATATCAGCTTTCTTCTTTCCTTCAAGCACACATCGGCCGCACGCGTCACAAGATTTGAAGAGATGCCGTTTGCGATGCTTCCAAGCGTCTTCATACTGCATGGAATTATCACCATACCGCTGCTAATGTGAGATCCGCTAGCAATGGGCGCCGATAAGTCCATTTCTTCATATGTCCGGTGCGCCAACGAAGTTACGTAGTTCAAACTATGCAGGGTCTCGATGCTCATAAGATCCTGGCCACTCTTGGTCATAATGAGCTGCGTCTCAACCTGCAGCTCCTGCAGGGCTTCGAGTAACCGAACGCCGTATTGAACTCCGCTTGCGCCGGTAATCGCGACTGTTATCGTCATTTGAGTGCCTCGATAAGTTCGTTAATAAGCGTAAATGATGCTTCAACAATTTGGCTGACTTGCTGCTCGGACGCATTGCTGATGTGAATGCCGACTATCACGACGCAGCTGCAATGCAGCTCTCTCGAAATTCGCGAAGCAGCTTCTTTAGCTATTACATCATCCCGATGGTCAGGCAATGTGAGTACTGACGCGTATGACCGCTTGCAAAATCCACCTAACGCGACGGCGCCCACATGCGCTTCGCCCCCCACCAGCGTGACAAGCAGATCTCCACCCAAATAAGTTGCGTCTACCTTCAAATCTGCTGAGCCTGCGCTTCTTGTTAAGACCAAGCTATTACGAAACAAATATCTTCTCCTTGTTGAGTGTTTTTTTGACGATTAAAGTCTTTGTATCGCCGAGCCTATCGGATAAGCACGGTACCGTCTTCTCTAATTCTATCTTACTGACAGCCTAAAGGCTTTTGGGTTTAGCGTTTTTTCGAAGAAATAGACGAGCTTGAGTTTCAGTCGTGCTTGCCAAGGTGTGAGCCGCTAACAGTCCGAAGCTTTCTTAGGACGCAAGAAAAGTCTTAGACGGCTATATGCTGCGAGGTGCTTACGGCATCGAAAAGAAGCCTTGTCGTACATAAAACCGTAACTACTTTCTCGAAAAACTTCAAACAGAAAGCTCGCAATTGAGCGACGATTGCAGCTGGAACGGACATACGCATTTATCTGAGAAAAACTTACACAAATGCGGAGGAAAGCTGTTGTTATTGCTATCTGGAGGAACAGGTAGCCCGAAGCTGCTTCGCGGGCTGCTTAGTGTTTTTTCTGAAACACTATTGACCGTTATCGCGAATACTGGAGATGATATTTGGGTCTCTGGCAATCTTGTTTGTCCCGATATCGACACAGTCATCTATACGATGGCAGGAGTTTCAACCGACCGGTGGTGGGGCATAAATAACGACACTTTTTTGACCCACGAGGCGCTAGTCAACCGTGGACACGAAGAGGTACTCATTATAGGCGAGCTTGATAGGGCGACTCACATTTGTCGTACCGACCTTCTGCGACAGGGAGCGACATTAACTGACGCGACACTCTTCCTGTGCGCTTCGTACGGTGTGTCTTCCAAGGTCCTCCCAATGACAAACGACTTCGTTCCTACCTTAATCGAGACAGACGAAGGCGAGATGCATATTCAAGATTTCCTCATAAAACACAAGCAGCGGCCCTCCGTTTCCCAAGTCAATTGTAGGGCTAGCACTATGACACGGGAAGTAAAAACGGCCCTAGAGGAGCATGAAACAGTTGTAATCGGGCCTTCGAATCCGATTTCGAGCATCGGACCTATCCTTCGCGTACATGGAATGAGAGAAGCGCTCAAAGAGCGATTTATCGTCGCGATCAGTCCGATCATTCAGACTGAGCCTGTGAGCGGACCGGCGCGTAAGTTTATGGAATCTGCAAGACTTCCCGTGAGCTCTGCAGGAGTTGCCGAGTTCTACAGCGACTTCTTGGACGTCCTCATCGTTGACAATACAGACTTTGACATTTCACGTCGCGATTTGCCCGGCGAGGTTGAAGTGCTGCGCGCGAATACTATGATGCTAGACAGAGAGCATAGCGAAGAACTTGCAGGATTTTTACTGCAAGTTCTTGGTCAGCATAGCTGAGGTCATTAATCGAGATCTATGCTCCTCAGCAAAGCAAGATTAAATAGCAGCGAACCACAATTGTGAAAAGCAGACGTTTTGCTGCTCAGTTGCTTGAGTACTCAGACCAACTTCAACAAGACGACTGAGGTTTTGCCTTGACTCAAATAGATTTTGACTTGACAATCGGTGACATCAAAATACCGAACCCTTTAGTTCTCGCTTCGATCGCAGGACTGACTAACAGTGCGTTTGCCATAACGCGCAGTGCTGGGCTCGCAATTTTAGGTGGGTATAATCTCGATGAGGCAACCACCCAAGCCGCAAAAGAGCTCGTTAAAAAAGGGCGAAGCGAATTCGCGTATGATGACCCGATGCCTGTTATCAAAAACGAGCTTGGAGTCATGAATGCGACCGAGATAATAGCTGGAGTTAATGCACGATCAACCACGTTAGAACCTCTGCTCGAAATCGCTGAACTGACTCATCAAAAAGAGGCAATTCTTGAACTGAATGCGCACTGCAGGCAGCCTGAAATGGAAGCTATCGGCGCTGGTCAATGTCTGACGCGAGATTTAACCAAGCTAGGCGAATGGATCCAGGAGATCAAACAGACGGACGTGCCTTTGTCTGTAAAGGTTCGCGCAGGAGTGGTCGGAGATGTCGAGCTCGCTAAGGCCATAGACCGGGCAGGTGCAGATGCGATTCATATCGACACAATGGATTCGGGACCTACGTTAGTCAAAAAGATACGAAACGCTACTTCGCTCAAAATCATCGCCAACAATTCTATCGTTGACTATAGCAGCGCCCAAAAAATGTTCTCGATGGGCGCGGACTATGTTTCAGTCGCCCGCGCCGCAATGGACGGCGACACGGCTTTACAGGAAATACTAGCCGAAGTTCAATTATATCAAGAAATCGTTGGGTGGTACAACGCTCCAAAGCACATCTGTGCCGGAGGAGACCTTCGGGGTTTGACATATTGTTGCATGCCTGTGAAGGATTGCCCGCTCCATTACGTTTTGAAAAGAGCAGGAATCACGAAGGAAGAATATGTCCGTGTTAAAGAGAGCTTCAAGGAAACAAAGCTCGGAACAGGGCCAGGCACATGCTTCGGT
>JBAXDW010000144.1:0-4614 GCA_037140755.1 Methanobacteriota archaeon | reverse complement strand
TTCGCCCGCGAATAATAACAACGTCCACGGCAAGTTTGCCCAAGGACGAGTCCGCGTTCGAGGTGACGACCGCGATCCTGGCCCCGTGATGTTTGGCGATCCTCGCCGTCTCGTTGACCGGACCTGTTTCACCTGTGCCGGAAACGGCGATCACGAGGTCTTTTCCTCTCACGGCAGGGGTGACTACCTCCCCGAAGACGTACACGTCGAAACCAAGGTGCATCAAGCGCATAGCGAAGGAGCGGGCGACCAACCCCGAGCGGCCTTCTCCGAGGAGGAATATGCGATGGCGTTCTTCGTGCGTCGCAATGATCTCGGTGACAAACGCATTCACCTCAGAACGGTTGAGAGAGGCTGCCTCTTTTCGCACTCTTCCGGCAATAGATTCCATTGTTCGTTTGACGCGACTATAGGGTTCGCCAGTGACGGGGTCCGCTGTCATTTTGTCTACCTTTTCGTTTTAGTTCTTTCAAATCCGACGATATGAAGTATCTTTCGGTTAAGTCGGAGCAGACCCCTGCACCTCGCGTCGAGTCGTGCTCTGTACGCGCCATTTTTAGTCACGGCCCTATCTTGCCTGCCCGCAAAATCTCGGAGCTTGCGCGATTTGACGTAACGTTCTGTAATATCTGTAAAAGCAAGACCTGGACATAAACGATAGCATATTATACAGGCAGCGCGAATCGAGCGTGCGACAGTGGTATTCTCTCAAATGAGGCGCTGATGAGCACCAGAATATGTCAAAAAAGAAAAAGCTAACCTACACCTCCTTTCTCGATAGCAGAGACATTCATAAGGGATACGAAAAGGCGCTGGAAGCAGTACAAGGAGAGTTCGGAGAGCACCATCCCTTGTTCATCGGCGGTCGGCGCGTCGCAGCTGTTGAGGATTTTGAGACGCGATCCCCCATCGACAACGACATCGTCATCGGCACATTTCAAAAGGGCGGAGAGACAGAGGCACAATCAGCGGTCGTCGAGGCGAAGGAGTCATTTGCTGCGTGGAGTCAGATCGATTGGGCCGAACGCGCGCGGATCACTCGCGCCGTCGCAGACCGCTTAGAGAAGGATGGGGGCCCCCTTGCTGCGCTTATAACCTATGAGGTGGGGAAAAACAGGTCCGAGGCCCTCGCTGAGGTATGTGAAGCGATCGAAATGCTCAGGTACAATTGCGCTATCTACGAGGAGCGGGAGGGCTTCACCCTTCCTATGTCGCAGGCCACCGGAGAGCAAAGCACCAGTACCATGCGGCCGTATGGCGTGTGGGCGATAATCTCCCCGTTCAATTTCCCGCTCGTGCTCGCTGCGGGCATGATTTCAGCGGCACTCCTCACCGGGAATACTGTAGTCTTTAAGCCGACGAGCAAAGCACCACTGACCGGACTGAAGCTTTACACAGCGTGGGTGCAGGCAGGGGTTTCCGGAGGCGCGCTGAATATGATCACCGGTCCAGGAAAGCCATTTGGAGCGGTCGCAGCGGCCCATCCAGATGTGGCCGGCATCGCATTTACGGGGTCACGGGACACAGGAATGTGGTTGCAGCAAAACTTCTCAGTACGCCAACCTTATCCAAAGCCATTTGTCGCAGAAATGGGCAGCAAGAACCCTGCTCTCGTCACCGCTTCTGCAGACCTCAACAAGGCGGTCGAAGGCGTCCTCAAAGGAGCCTTCGGCTACAGCGGGCAGAAGTGCAGCGCCACGTCGCGCGTTTACGTTGAGTCAGCAGTGGCGCCCGAGTTCATCGAAAGACTCCGCGCAGCGACCGAGAAGATCGTTGTGGGCGACCCCCGCAAGAGCGACGTTTTTGTCGGCCCCCTCATCGATCGTGCCGCGCTTACGAAGTTTACAGACGCGGTCAAAGACGGGCTTCATGACGGAGGGACCGTTGTGGCGGGCGGGACTGTGCTGCGCGACGGTGTGTGGAACAAGGGATGCTACGTGCGCCCCACCGTTATGATGGGACTGCCGCGAGGACATCGCCTGTTCGAGGAGGAGCTTTTCGTGCCGTTTCTGCTCGTCGACACCATCGCATCACTCGAAGAGGGCTTGCGAGAGGCAAACGCGACCGAATACGGCCTGACCGCGGGTATTTTTTCTGAAGATAAGGGTGAGATTGAACGCTTCTTCGCTTCTATGCAGTTCGGCGTATGTTACGCGAATCGGCGTGGTGGTGCTACGACCGGTGCGTGGCCAGGCGTCCAGCCTTTTGGTGGATGGAAGGCGAGTGGGGTAACTGGAAAAGGAGTTGGAGGGCCATACTATCTGCTCTCTTATGTCCGTGAGCAGACGCAAACGAGAGGGTGAGCGGTCGTTCGTCACGCTCACAATCGCCTGAGTCGGATCGAGCCCTACAGACGATCGTCCTCTATCCAACCCTCGCCGAGAATCTGCTCGCGATACGCTATTTGAGGGAGCGGACTTTGCGGCATGCTCAACTCTGATCGTTCGACTTCTTTTTGCGTGCGAAATACATGCGTTAGGTCCTTTGATTCGATGATGCCTCGATCGAAGTTGCTGACTTTCACAAACTCCCTTTCAAGGACCGTCTCAGGGTTGTACGGTTTGTCTACTTCAGTTATCTCGACGTACTCCTCCCAAAGGCCGATGATGAGCGAGGCAAGCCGCGCGTCTGGTTCAACGACGTTTAAGCCCAAGCCATCCTTCGCCTCTTTCCTGCTGATGATGTACTCGTGTGAAAATCGGTTTCTCGTCAGTACGCTTACGGTGCGGTCAATCAGCTCGTCATCATCCATATGCTCCTTCAGGAGGTGCGCTGCCAGAAAAGCGATCTGTTCTCGGGACCGATACATTGCGCCGAGGACGAGGGGGTTGACGCTGGATGAGAGCGCGTCGAGCACTTTTTGCATCGACTCCTCACCTCCGAGTCCAAGTTCGTTTTTCGCAAAGCTAAGAAAGCCGTCGACGTCCTCCACGTTGACGGGCACATCTTGGACGAGTTGATTCGGGAGCGTTATCTTTGGGCTCAACGGGTGCTGCACGGAAGCATCGATGGGACTCAATTGACCCATCTCGCTCATAACGAGTTCATCAGCACCCAAGGCGATGAGCGTTGCTGTGCCGTGGGCCTTATACGGGATGATCACGTTGAACGTGCCACAGAACTCCCGAAAGAAGTTAACGAGCGCGTACCCGGCCATCGGCAACCCACTTGTGCCGTAAAGAAACAGGTCAATTTGGTTTTGGTACCCCGCTTTGGCCAGATGGCTATGGAGTATGGGAAAGACATCTGTAGCAATATTGATCTCAAGCCCTTGCCGATCCGCAGCAACATACGCGATGACGGTAGAGCCGCGAGCTGCTTCGATTGCGCTAATGAGTTTCTTTCTTTCTTCTCTCGTCATGATGTCACATCACGCGGCGGAATAGACTGAGGTGAGAAGCGTTTCTATATAAAATACCACCCTGCGTCGCTAGGTGATGGTCCTCATTACAATTGTGAAAAAAAGAGCCGTAGCGAACTATGAGTCGAAAGCTTCGACTAAAGAAACGAGTGCGCGACCCCGACAGCTGAAACTTCTTCTTGCCGCGTGTTCTGCCACAGAGGAGCGCCTCCGCTATGGGAACTGCGCTTTTGTGATTTATTTTCCACGCTACCTCTAGCATCAGCCTAGTTGTCCCGGTTAGACTTTGCAGTTCGTAAAAAAGGGCTTCATCCGCACAAGACCGCTACCGGCCTCAACTTTAATACGGTAGACGCCATTTTAGCGAGCGGTCGTGCGACAGGAATTCGCAGAACGAAACAACGCGGGTTCGCCGAACGCAACCGAGGAACTGACATGAGTGCACCTACTTATGCGGTGGAATGGATCTATCGCCCCAACGAAGGGAACAAAGCTGACCGGTTTGGGCCGTGCATGCTACAAGCGCAACTCGAGCGGTCATGTGTCGATCCACAAGGTCAGAAACGAATAGACAAAGTCCAGCTCGGCGTCGTGAGCCTCGAGTGTATTAACGAAGTGTCGCATCGCCACGCGTTTTGGGTTATCACCGAAGCCGCACTAAACGCACTCGCATTAGATACTGCCACAAATGAACTCATCAGTGGAGAGCTATCGAGAGTCGTGCCCCTGCCGAGCGAGGGCGAGATCAGCGACTACACGAGCACCTCGACGCTCTCTCACGGGCGCTGAGAAAAAGGTAGTCTACTCGATCGCGACCACTGGTATTTCGGCGGAGCCGTAACGCGTTGATGGAGCGATACGTGCTTGGCGGGACGGCAAGCAAGAGTAAATACCCTAACAACCACAGATCTTAAGAGTGCACGCAGAAGTTAGAATGATTTCCGGGTGCGATCGTCTCACAGAAACCTTTACGCATGCTCAAGGCTAAACGTCAGAGTATAGGAGGCTCAGAGTTATGGGAATACAAAGGAAGATAACCTATTTTGACGCTCCTGGAGAGGAGAACACGAGTGACGTGTTTGACTGTGCGAAAGAGCGCGCCAGCGAACTCGGGATTAAGCACATCTTGATCCCTTCAGTGCGCGGGGTTTCTGCAGAAAAAGCGCTCGACTTCTTCGCGAGTGACGACCTCACGCTCTTCTTCGTCGGCACCGATCCCGCAAGTTTTTCGCCAGAGACCAAGAAGCGTATTG
>JBAXDW010000143.1:0-4665 GCA_037140755.1 Methanobacteriota archaeon | reverse complement strand
ATGGCAAGGCACTCGGCGTGGACTTCGTCGTCGGCAGCGGGCACAAGTCGATGGCGTCGCCCGCGCCAAGCGGCGTGTTGGCAACGACGAGCGAGTACGCCGACACGGTGTTCAGCACCACACAGATGATCGGCGATGTGACTGGACGGCAGTTTGGCGTGAAGGAGGTTCAGATGCTCGGCTGCACGCTTATGGGCGGTAACATCCTTGCCATGATGGCGTCTTTTCCGACGGTGAAACGTCGCGTTCAGGAATGGGCTGAGTATGTCACGAAGTCGAACTATGTTATCGACGCGCTCCTTAGCATAACCGGGAACACTTGTGTTAGCGAACACCCGCGCAAGCATACTTTGACCAAAGTGGATACGACTGGAAGCTTTGACACCGTAGCGCGGGCTCACAAAAGACGAGGCTTTTTCTTTAGCGATGAACTCAAGCAGCGAGGCATTGTTGGAGCTTTTGCGGGAGCGACGCGTGCGTGGAAGCTGAACACGTATGGTTTAAGCTGGGGCCAGACACGTTACGTCGCAGATGCCTTTAAGGAAATCGCTCAGAAGTACGGATTGTTGTAGTAATGGCAGCGGACCCTTTGATCTCGGTGCATGCTCCAATAGATCCATCGTTGCATGAATAGAATGCAAACTTCTTTCATTTCGTGTTTTTTTTGAGTGCCCATCAACCTTTATTACGGAGGTCGCGTTATACGATCAACGGCGCAGATCTACTATGAGTGGCGAATCGCCTTCCCTAAGCAAGAGAATGCGCGTGCCGCTATCGGTGCGCGTGCAAAATAGTACGCTGTGGGGTTACCTGTCCGCGCTATGGAAAGACGAAGGCGCGAAGGTGGCACTTGCTACAGCACTCGCAGCGTGCCTCTCCCTCACGCAAGGTGTCGGACTCCTCCTGCTCCTGCCACTTTTGCAGTTGGTAGGCTTTAACACCCAGCAAGGGGCGTCTGCAAATGTTGCCTACTATGCCTCCGCAGCCTTTGCATCTGTCGGGATGCCCCTCACATTGGTGACGGTGCTGGGCGTATATGTCGTGATCATGACGCTCTATTTTCTCCTCGCGCGCTGGCAAAACAATCTCAGTTACGCAATCCAGCTTGACTTCGGAACCCAATTGAGACAAAAGCTTTACAAAGCGATTGTCAGCACAAACTGGCTCTTTTTCTCGCGCAAGCGTGCCTCAACCTTCACCCATGCGTTGACCGCTGAGGTTGATCGACTGAGCTACGGGACACAGCAGATCTTCCAAGGATTGGCGGGCCTGATGGTGCTGTTCGTGTACTTCGTCGTGGCCTGGCTCCTCTCCGCGGTAACGACCGCAGCCGTCGTTCTCTGTGGCATTGTACTCGTCTTTGGGTTGAAGAATAAGCTCTCAGTGTCGCGAGAGAAAGGCAAGGCGCTCTCAACGGACATGCGCGACTTATACGGGGCGGTGACCGAGCACCTTGACGGTATGAAAACCGTCAAGAGCTACGGCGCGCAGGAACGCAACATAACGCGCTTTTCAAACCTAAACGCACGCGTCATGAAAGACTACGTGGGTTATATGCGCAATATGAACAACACCCAGTTGCTGTTCAACGTCGGCGCAGTAGTCATTCTCGCGGGGGCTCTGCTCGCGCTGATCAATGTTTTACACGTGCCCGGTGCCACGGCGCTGGTGCTGCTTTACCTTTTCTTCCAAATCATACCACAGTTTAACTCCCTTCAGCTCAACTACCAGGCCGTCGTTAACATGCTTCCCTCCTTTGCAAATGTCATGGATATCAAGACCAGCTGTGAAGCAGAAGCAGAGCGCGAAACTGTTAGGCCGCACGATGTCACGCTGCAACGGCGTATCGAGTTGCGGGACGTGTCGTTTTCCTATACCGCTGGTCAGTCGGCGATTGAGCACGTCAATCTTAAGGTCGACGCAGGAAAGATAACCGCGGTCGTGGGCACGTCAGGCGCCGGGAAAAGCACGCTCGCTGACCTCATTATGGGGCTGATTGAGCCGCAAGAGGGTGCGGTGTTGATTGACGACGTGCCGCTCGATGTCGAACGGCTCCGCGCGTGGCGAGGGTGCATCGGCTACGTTGCACAAGAGACGTTTCTTTTCAACGACACAGTACGTGCGAACCTGCTCTGGGCGTACCCCGACGCGACCGAAGACGAACTGCATACAGCGCTCCACTTAGCTGCTGCTGATGATTTTGTCGCGCAGCTTCCCGATGGGATAGAGACCGTGCTCGGCGACCGGGGGGTGCGCTTGTCGGGCGGGGAGCGTCAGCGGCTCGCCCTTGCACGGGCGTTGCTTAGGAAGCCGAGCGTGTTGATCCTCGATGAAGCGACGAGCAACCTGGACTCAGAGAACGAACGGCGCATTCAAGGGGCGATTGAGGCCCTACACGGCGGTATTACTATCGTCGCCATCACCCACCGTCTCTCGACGATCCGCAACGCTGATGTCATCTACGTATTTGAGAACGGGCGCATAATAGAGACCGGTGACTGGGCGTCGCTTACCACTGGTGGGACTGGACGCTTCCTCGAGTTATGCAAAGCGCAAGAGACGCTCGAAGAAATAGGGGATACCGGTGCCGCTCTTTAAAGGGTCGGACCGTCTGTTTTGCCTATCGAGTAATATGGCAGTCAATCCATTCTCGCGACATTGGCATTAACACGCGGGAAATGGCTTACGCCAATGACGTCTCACGAGAGACAGAGCGCGCATGAAAAGCGTTATATGCAATAGTCAGAAGGAAACACACTAAGCGACCGCTTGTGCTTGAGAAAGCGCGCGATGTAGTAATTAATTTGAGAAATGATTACGGGAGGGACAGAGATGGGCGCAGACAAAAAGATAGCACTCGAGACAACTGTCGTTGCGACGAAAGAGCAAGCCTCCGCGGATCTTGGTGGAGAGACCGCTATCCTCAACCTCAAGAACGGCGTCTACTACGGCTTGGACCCCGTCGGGGCGAGGATCTGGAACCTCATTCAGGAGCCACGCACGGTTCGGGAAGTGCGAGAAATGCTCCTCAAGGAGTACGATGTTATGCTGACCTCTGTGAACGCGATCTGTTTGCGCTCCTTCAGCAACTTGCTGAAAACGATCTCATCGACATCGTGAATGATGTTGCGCTGCATACGTAGCCTTCTCCTCCGCCCCCCTTCTGAACGTTTCCTTCTGATTAAGGCCTTACTTGTCGTAGCAGCCGTGAGGGGGGGTCTGTTGCTGCTGTCCTTCCCCATTTTCCAGATCCTTTTTGAGCGGGTGCGCGCGGCGATGGGAGTCAGACGTGAGATAACCTCAGTGCCACTAAAAACGCAGTTGGTCTGGGCAGTGCGAGCGGCAAGTCATTACGTCCCTGGCGCATCCTGCTTCACCCAGGCGTTGGCGGCGCAGCTACTGCTCGAGCGCTACGGCTATCCTGCGCACGTTTGTATTGGGGTGGCAAAAAGCGGCGAGAATCAGGGGGCATTTCAGGCGCACGCGTGGTTGGAGAGCGATGGAGAAGTTGTTGTCGGCGAGTCGGAGATCGACTTCGTTCCGCTCACCACGTTGAATAAACGCCGGGCGCCGTAAAGAGGTCAAAGATGAGCACCATTGCCGTATCTGTCGCCGGGATAACATGTCTGCGACTGCGGACGCCCTTCGTCGTTTGACCAATCACCTTGCGCACAGGCCTCTACGGCTCTGGCACCTGGCACCGCGGTTGGTCAGCCTTGGACGTCGTGTGCTCTGGACGACATCGGAGTCCTCTACAAACAGCTCCCGCTGGTAAGCGAGGCCGGACAGCGCGTTCTCACTGCTGGCGCTTGTATCGACAACCGCGACGAGTTCATCACCGCCCTTGAACTGTCCATCCACGCCAGCAGAGCTCACCGATAGTGCCCTCCTCGCCGTCTAAGAGGTTGGGGTGAATCGTATATGCACCTCCGTGCTCTGTCTCAAACACTGCGTACACTAGCGATCGGGCAAAGCTCGAGAGTTATTGTTTGTAAAGGTCACGCAGCGCGAGAATCCTGTGTGAGGCAGCCACCGCATATATCTCCACAAAGTAAAGAGGGGGATAGCGACGGATACATAGAAAAGGATCTCGTTAAGTACTGCGGCAGGGGAGTCGAAAGAGCAAGCTTCTGCGGATGTCTACGGGGGGCTGCGATGAAACCTCCAAATAGCGTCTGCTGTATGTTGGAATCGAGCTGGAGCGCCTATAGATGAACTCGCAAACAAATACCGGCAGATTCACGATGTTCAGAAAGTTTACCCCTGAAGAAGAACTGCTATTATGTTGCGCGCGCACGCGCCTTGAACCCCCGACAGCCGCCCGCGTTTGCGAGCTCCTTGAAGGAGGCGTCGACTGGAACCGCCTCATTATCCTTGCGCGTCAGCATTTCGTAACGCAACTTTTCTATTGGCATCTAAGAGAGCGAGTCCAAAATGTCGCACCGGCGGCATTCACGCAAGAACTGCAGCGCGATTTTCGCGCCAATGTCGACCGCAACCTCTACCTCGCCAGCGAGTTACTGCGGCTGCTCCCGCTGTTTGAGACGGTTGGCATCCCCGTCATAGTTTTTAAAGGGCCTGTTTTCGCGGTGAACGTGTACAAGAATATTGCGCTTAGGACGTTCGGCGATCTCGACATCCTTCTTCGTAAGCACGACCTTGCCC
>JBAXDW010000142.1:0-4673 GCA_037140755.1 Methanobacteriota archaeon | reverse complement strand
AGTGCGCCATTTCTTCATCAAGAACCGCATAGCCAATACGCAACCCAGCCAATCCGAATGCCTTTGAAAACGTCCTAGAGACCATCAGGTTGTCGAAATGACTCACGAGGTCAATGTGACTTTCTGAGGCAAATTCAACATAGGCTTCGTCAAGTACGACTAGAACTTCTGTTGATCTTAACAAGTGCTTCAACGCTGCTTTTTCGATTGTGTTTCCGGTCGGGTTGTTAGGAGCACAGAGGAAAATTAGCTTGGTCTTATCCGTGAGTGCTTCGATAACGCCATCTACGTCAACTGAAAAATCGGCCGCGCGGTCGACGTAGACGCACGTGCCTTGTTGTGCTTCTACGATGACCTCGTAGTACGAATACGTTGGCACAGGGATTATTGCCTGATCGCCAGGCGCGAGCAGATACCGGAGGAGTGTGTTGAGGAGATCGTCTGAGCCATTGCCAACAATAATGCGTTCAGCCGGACACCCAACGTACAGTGCTATGGCGTCCTTCAGTCTGACGTACCCGGGAGGGGGGTAAACACTTATTTCGTTTAGGTGTCGCTTAATCGCTTCGACCGCTCGTGGGCTGGGCCCCAGGGCGTTTTCGTTTGATCCTAGTTTGATTACCTGGTCAAGACTGATACCATAGACTCGAGCTACGTCTTCAGCAGACCTACCTGGGATGTACGTTGATGGCACGCTCAACTACCGTTATGGCCGTTTCAATTTGCTCTTTCGCAATCACCAGAGGGGGCACGAACCTTAAAACGTTTTCTGAGGTATTATTCAGCAATACACCGTTCTCCCGGGCATAGTCAACTATAGGGACAACTGATCGCGATGATTCGTATGCAAGCATGAGTCCCTTGCCTCTTACGTCAACGGTGTATGGCGATTTAAGGTCACGAAGGAGTTTTTTCAGCAGCTCACCCTTATGTCGTGACTGCTCTACGAGATTCTCGCTTTCGATCACGTCGATCGTCGCAAGAGCTGCAGCACACGCGAGAGGGTTGCCGCTTTGCGTTCCTCCGTGATCTCCAAGAGCAAACTGACATGACTCGCGCGACATCATAGCGCCGACTGGAAAGCCGCCACCCATAGCCTTCGCAAGCGTCATAATGTCTGGTATGACGCCAGCATGTTCGCAGGCAAACCATCGTCCCGTCCTCCCGAAACCAGTTTGCACTTCGTCAACTATCAAGAGGATCTCGCGCTCCGTACACAGCTCGCGAACCGCTGCGAGATAATCATCTGGAGGCACATTAACCCCGCTTTCCCCTTGAATCGCTTCGACGATGACTGCGGCGGTGTCAGCCGTAACCGCTCCAGCGATAGCGTTCACGTCGCCATAGTCGACGAAGGTGACACCATCAATCAGAGGCTCGAACGGTTGTCGAATTGCCTCTTTCCACGTCACGCTGAGTGAGCCCATAGTTCGCCCGTGGAATGCGTTTTTGGTCGAAATGAACCCTTTCTTACCGGTTACCTTCCTCGCAAGCTTCATCGCAGATTCATTGGACTCTGCTCCGGAATTTGTCAGGTAGAGGCGCTCCATACCGGTCAATTTTGTCATGCGCTCCGCTAAACGCGCTTGAACCTCAGTGTAGTAAAGGTTTGAGGTGTGGATGAGCTTCTCTGCCTGCGCCTTGATGGCGTTTACCACGCGAGGATGGCAGTGACCTATATTGTTGACTGCAATTCCAGCGGCGCAGTCGATATAGTCATTGCCGTCCGTATCTGTAACGACCGCACCTCTGCCGCGTTCAATCACTAGCGGCTGACGCGTGAACACAGGCATATAATGCTGTGACTCTTGAGCGATTATTCTTTCTTTTCCGCGTACGTGCATTTCTTATCACGTCCTAATCAGAGCCTAACAGAATGTGTTCGTCGGCATCTCGTAGCGAACTTCTGAGAGATCTGTAGCACGCATAGATTTCATGCGCGCTATTCAAATTCTATAGTAGCAGGCGGCTTCGGCGTGATGTCATAGACCACGCGTGCGACATCTGGGATTTCGCTTGTTATACGTGAAGCGATTGTCCGAAGCACCCCATAAGACAACTCAAGCACGTCAGCAGTCATCCCGTCTCGCGACTGCACGGCGCGTACTGCGATAATCCAGCCGTGCACTCGCACATCGCCTTTGACGCCTGTTCCTTTCTCCAGCAGCGCTGCGAAAGTCTGCCATGGATTGCACTTTAATATCTCTTGCTCGACAATTTCGTTCGCCTTACGGACAACGTGAAGCTTCTCCTCGGTCACTTCGCCGATAATGCGGACTGCTAGCCCCGGTCCGGGAAACGGCATGCGCTCACTGACCTCAGGTGGCAACTTAAGTGCCCGAGCAAGTTCACGAACTTCATCCTTGTACAGATACTTGAGCGGCTCAACCACGCCGTTGAACTCCATCACAGAGGGGAGTCCACCTACGTTATGATGTGATTTGATCTGTCCTTCAGATTCGATGATATCTGGATAAATCGTGCCTTGCACCAAGTAGCTCACTTGCTTCTGCCTCGCTACTTCTTCAAATATGCGTATGAACATCTCGCCGGTTACCTTCCGCTTCTCTTCGGGGTCTGCAACTCCCTGAAGCGCATTGATAAACCGCTCTTTCGCGTCGATTACGGTCAGCGGCATGTAACGAAACGCCTTCCTAATATTTTCAGTCTCACCCACCCTCATGAGTCCAGTGTCGACATACACAGGGTACAGGTTGTCTCCCAACGCTTGATGAGCAAGTGCTGCACAAACAGAGCTATCTACGCCGCCAGAGAGAGCGATGATTGCTCGCTGATTTCCCACTGCTTGCTTGATTTCTGCGATCGCGTCCTCAATAAACTTCTCGCTGTTTACCATAAGTCAAATCGTTTCTCTGCTTCTGCTTCAATCGCGCCGCTACGTTTCGCGTAACGTGGTTGTATTCATATTGAGTACTGACCGTACGAATTCACGAAACGGTGGCGAGGGCCTACCCGGTCGGGACTTAAATTCGGGATGAAACTGTGTCCCCACGAAGAATACTTTTTTCGGGATCTCTGCAATCTCCATTCGGATCCCGTCTCGTGCCTTCCCTGAAAATAGCATTCCATTTTGTTCGATAAGCTCAATACAGTCCGGATTCACTTCGAACCGATGCCTGTGACGTTCAGTCACCACAGGACTTTCATACATGGAATAGGCGCGCGTCTCAGGCGAGATGACGACGTCGTAGTTGCCCAGTCGCATAGTACCTCCCACGTGATCGACGTCAAGCTGTTCGGGCAGTACATCGATGACGTGAACACCTGCAGGATCCAATTCAGCGCTTGTTGCTTCTATTCCAAGAACATTACGGCAAAACTCGACTATTGCCAGTTGGAAGCCAAAGCAGATTCCTAAGAAGGGAATGTCATTTTCGCGTGCGAAGCGGATTGCGTCTATTTTCCCTTCGCTTCCCCTAGGGCCAAAACCGTGTGCGACCAATATGCCGTTCACAGCTCTGAGCGCCTCGAGAGCGTGCGGGTCTTCTGCGTCAACGAGCTTGACGTCGATGCCTCCGCCCAAAGCACTTGCAGCGTGCTTGATTGCTTCTTTTATGCTGAAATAGGCATCTTCAAACATATATTTGCCAACGATGGCGATTGATCGCGACATAGGTGGGTTCTTCATCACATCCCAAGGGCTTGCAGCCTTCTTTTCGAGTTCGAGCTTATCAACAAGGTAATCCCCTAAACCTTCAAGCTCAAGTAGCGAGGGAACCTGGTAGATGTCAGGCACGTCATAGCAGCTTATAACAGCGTTCAAAGGAACGTCGCAAAACAGCGAGATCTTAGTTCGCGCATCTTTACCAAGCGGCGTTTTTGAGCGGCCAACAATGACGTCCGGACTGAGTCCAAGCTCCCTAAGGCTCTTGACTGAGTGTTGGGTCGGCTTCGTTTTGTGATCGCCAGTCATATCCTCCGGAACGAGCGTCACGTGGAGCAGCACGAAGTGATTTTCTTCGCCATGCATTTGTCGGACGGCTTCTAAAAAAGGCATGCTCTCTATGTCGCCGACGGTGCCGCCCACCTCAACTACGCATACATCAGCCTCGGCCTTTTCAGCTACGGTCCTAATGCTATTCTTTATTTCATCGGTGATGTGGGGGATAATCTGAACCGTTTTCCCTAAGTAATCCCCGCGTCGCTCTTTTTCGATGACCGACTTGTAAATCTTACCTGTCGTGATGTTATGATCGCCAGTGAGCTCGACATCGAGGAACCGTTCGTAGTTTCCAAGGTCGAGGTCAACTTCGGCTCCGTCCTTAAGCACAAACACCTCGCCGTGTTGGAAGGGATTCATCGTGCCGGCATCGATGTTTATATACGGATCAATCTTTATCGCCGTTACGTTGTACCCACGGTTAATCAGAAGTCTGCCCGCTGAGGCGGCTGTGATGCCCTTTCCAAGACCGCTCATGACTCCGCCAGTGACAATCACGTATCGCATCTTTTAGCGCTCCACAATGCCAATGATGATTTTATCGTTCTAATATGCTGCTGAAAAGCTATTTATACTACAGAATAAAGCGCAGCCTGACTGCGGAATGCTTTTAGCTGCAAAATTCGGCGAGATCGAAGCTAGAGCGCAATGCATTTTAGGCATAGCGCGGTCACTTCTACCTGAAACGCGTCAGTCTAACAGCCTCCACGTA
>JBAXDW010000141.1:0-4677 GCA_037140755.1 Methanobacteriota archaeon | reverse complement strand
GGTTGGTAGCGGAGTTCCACCAATAGAGCTTGCCGGTGAAGGTGACTTTCTGATTGACGGCGGGAGTGGTGGTGGACGCGGCGAGGGTGACGCGGATCGGGGCTTTGACATTAACGTTGAGGACGCTGCTCGTCGACGCTTTGTACGATGTGTCACCGGCGAAGGTGGCGTAGTAGGTGCGTTGTCCGGGGGAGCCGAAGCTCTGGGTGAACGTGACCTTGCCGCTGCTGTCCGTATATGTCGTCTTGTCGGTGTACCGTACGCCGTTAAGATAGTGGTAGACAGTGACGGGCTTACCGGCGCTGACGGGTGCCCATTGGCTGGTGGTGTAGTTCCACCAGTAGAGTTTGGCAGTTAACGTAATCGGCTGATAGACGGCGGGGGTGGTGGTGGAAGCGGTGAGGACTATATGAGTAGGTGTGGGTTGGCTTCCTATGGCGTAGATGTTGTCGTCATAACTCCCAAAATAGACGACGCCATTGGCGACTGCAGGACCAGAGTCCACGTCGTGTCCAGTCTTGAAGTTCCAGAGCATGGTCCCGTTGGTGGCGTTGAAGGCGTACATGTAGTTGTCTTCGCTCCCAACATAGACAACGCCATTGGCGACTGCCGGAGGGCTCATTACGTGCCAACCGGTCCAAAACGACCAATTGAGCTCTCCAGTGGCGGCGTTAATCGCGTAGACGTTGTGGTCCCAACTCCCAATATAGACAACGCCATTGGCGACCGCCGGTGAGCAGAGTATCAAGCCTCTGGTTGGGAAGGTCCACTTGAGCTTGCCGGTGGCGGAGTCGAGTGCGTAGACGTTGGCACCGCCCCCCACGTATACCACGCCGTTAGCGACGGCAGGAGAAGACTCGACGTAGGCTCCAATCGTGCGGTTCCACAGTTTGGTGCCGTTTTTGGCATAAAGGGCATAAATATTGCCGTCATCGCTTCCCACGTAGACGACGCCGTTTGCGACGGCAGGAGAAGACTCCGTGTGATTTCCGGTCGTGAAGGCCCATTTGAGCGTGCCGGTGGCTGTGTCGAGTGCGTAGAGCTTGCCGTCATCGCTTCCCACGTATACCACGCCGTTAGCGACGGCAGGAGAGGATTCGACTTGGTCTCCAGTCGTGAAGCTCCACTTCAGCTTACCGGTCAAAGCGTTAAGAGCATAGAGCTTGCCGTCACAGCTCCCCACATAAACAACACCGTTAACGACGGCGGGGGAAGAGCGCACCACAAATCCGGTCGTGTAGGTCCACACGAGCGTGCCGGTTGTCGCGTTAAGAGCATAGAATTTGTTGTTCCAGCTCCCCACGTAGACCAAGCCGCTGGCGACGGCAGGAGAGGAAGAAACGGAGTCTCCGGTTGTAAACGACCATTTCAGCTTGCCATCGGACGGCACGGGTCCCGCCACCGGACTATAGTCGCCGGAGTGCTGGGCGTTGTAGCGGAACTGCATCGTATCGGTCTGTGCTGCTGCTGCAGGAACAGCGCCTGCAAATAACACAGCAATGAGAAGGATGACAACAGAAAATGAAACGATTTTGTTTACGCGCATAATTACCTCGCAAACGTTTAGCATCGTATGTATCAAAAGACACGATAAAGGCTCCGGTTTAACTGATGGCGAAGGGTGACGCGTTCACACTCTACGCATCCGCTCCTAGAGATAGTTCAATTATGACTCGTAAAACAGTCCAAGCACCTTCTCCTTCGATTTATTGGAGGCGACGAGCCTGATTCTCCCGTAGCGGCCCTTTAACACTTTTTTGTGCTGATTAAATCAAGCGAGTTCGCTTTTCGCTCTTTTCTTGCAGAAAGCAGTATTCTTCCAAGATTTCATATACACATCATAAACGTGTTCCGGCAGCGGATGTTTGTAGTGCTTCCAATCAATTGCGTTCACGCCGTGCGCCGACGACCAACAAACAGTGAAGCGACAAACCCGCCAAACAAGAAGAGCGAGATCCCGTCAACTGCGTGTTGCATCGCAGTACTCATTGTCTCGTTGACGATCTGCGTCGTGGTATTTTGCTCTGCTTTCACAGCCTGTAGATCTGTCGTCTTGAGTGTGTCAACCCATCGCGGAAGGTTCGCTTTGACGTCCTGTGCCGTCACTTGATTTGGATATGCCTTTTCGACCGCAGGGCCGAGCGCCGAGTAGATGCTGACAATAAGGAGCACTCCGATGACCGCTGTCCCTAATGACTCCCCGAGGTTCGTGCTAGTGTTCAAGACCCCTGACGCGTCTGCCTGCTTTTCGTCAGGCGCTGAAGAGAGGATGAGGTTGACGAGCGGTCCGAGAGCAAGCCCAAGTCCTGCGCCAATGAGGATGGTACCCGGGAAGATATCAACAATGTGCGTGTTTAAGCTAAACACACCTCGAAGGAGCAGCGATCCGGAAAGAGCGATGAGAATGCCGAGGGGGATAAGGTAACGCGGGGCGAGACGTGCGGATAGGGGTCCTGATGCAAACGAGGTGATGAGCAGGGCGATCATTAGCGGGATAAATGCCACTCCTGTCATAAAGGAACTCACGCCCGTTACGGCTTGTAAGAATATAGGGATGATGAAGACGATTCCTGCAAGGCTAAGACGCAAAACCAAGTTTGCCACGTTCCCCGCGCTGTACGCTCGTGCACGAAAGAGTGTGATGTCTGTGAGCGGCACTTTGTGGTGGCGGATTCTGCGGCGCTGCCACATCGTAAACACTACCAGCAACAGGACTCCTGTGCTGATAAGCAAAAGAACACGTTCCCACGCCCCGAGGTCGTTTAGCGTGAGCGTTCCGGCGACGACTAAGAAGAATCCAGCCGCCGATAGCGCGACCCCTACTACATCAAGATCTCGCCAGGTGATCGTAGGCGGTTGTTCGGAGAGTCGCCTTGAGAGTGCAAAGATGAGCACCACGATAACCACCTCGAGGCCGAAGCCGACACGCCAGCTCCAAAACGTCGTTAGTATGCCGCCTAACAGCGGACCGACAGCAGCGGCGATCCCGCCGATAGCCGCCCAGAGGCCAAATGCGAACGCACGCTCATTGCCTTCATATGTGCTGGAGATGAGCGCCGCGGAGGCGGGGAGCATGAGTGCTGCGCCGATTCCCTCAAGGAGTGACCAGCCAATGAAGAGCATGGGAGCGTTGAAGCTAAGCGCGGCGATCACGGTTCCTATTCCATAGATAAACGTTCCATACAAAAAGGTCCGCTTGCGCCCCACGATGTCTTGCAGCTTTGCGCCGAGCAGCAGCAGGCATGCGATTACGAGTGAGTACACAGCGAGGGTAGCTTGGATGGCCTGCACAGTGGTGTTTAGCTCGCGCACGAGCGTTGTGATAGCGACGGTCAGAAAAAACGCGTCGACGATGATGATAAAGTTCGCCAGAGATGCGATTAAGAGGGTCCACCAGATGAAGTTCTTTTTCATGGCCTCATATAACCCTTCGCGGCGCGATTTATTATGTTAAATTGCCTACCTATACGTCTATAAATGATAAATGTTGCTGTATTTGAGCGCGTTACCTCCCACAAAAAGTAGAACGGTATGCGCTTTCATCCACGTTAACGATAACGCACGCATCTTCACACGCTAAACACACGTCTCCCCAATACTGCATATAAATGTCATAAACCGAATCAGGAAGTGGTGCACGATAATGCTTCCATTCGACCGTAGAAACGCCGTGCGTCAAGATGTAAGCGCGATTCGACTGCGCCCACTGAATGATATCTCCGTGCTGCTCGCAGAATTTACGTAAATCTCCCAGCACAAAGTGCCCATTGAACCGCAGCATAGGGATTTTCTGCCGCTTGACCCACATTAGAAAGCTGCCATACGCAAACACGCGGTCTTCGTTCTTACGCCCGTCAAGAAGAGGTTGAACGGCTGTGACGACCTGCGGGTGGGGGGGTACGAAGTGACTCATGCGGATTTTGTCTTGGGATGATTCGACGTGAAGCGCAGGCTTTTCGGACTGTAACACTTCCCGGAATTGTCCTACGGTCAACTTCGCCATCGTCGCCAAGCTTCGCTGACCGGTGAAGGCGCCGAAAATGACGAAAGCCGAATACTGAGCTGACCTTTCAGCGCTAATAGCTCCTCTGTGTTCAGCCTGCTTGATATGCCCGAGAACATTTTTGATGTCATCTTGCGTGACGATTCTCTCGGTCACGCTCTTCCGCTCTTTGACAGCTCTCGGCATTTCCAGAAATAGTTCGAAGGACGTGTACCGCGGCTCCATTTTTGTTTTAGCCAGAAACTTGAGGAACCCCCGCGGCGAAGCTGAGCACCTTTGA
Organism: Methanobacteriota archaeon; assembly: GCA_037140755.1. GTDB lineage: Archaea > Halobacteriota > Bog-38 > Methanoflorentales > Methanoflorentaceae > Methanoflorens. The sequence continues at coordinate 394 of JBAXDW010000141.1, read as the reverse complement.
ATGCGAATCAGGCGACGTGTATTTGTCGAGGACGCTTTCCCGCAGGGCTGTCACGGTGCGGTGTGAAATCTCGCCTCCTGTCGACTCCCACAACGCAAGCGATGCCCGATCAATCCAGTCCAGCGATTTTGCAGCAAGCCCCGTCTTTCTATGCGCCACGAAATTATTAAGGTCGGATTGGGAAAAGTGAAGTTCGAGGCCGCCAGATATGGGGCGTAGACGCGGTTCTTCTGTGCCAGCGCCGTTGAAAACGGGGACGTGGATTTCTTTGTCGGCCTCTTGAATGTCTTGAATGGCTAGTATGGTGTCGAGGTCAATTGTCTTGGCCCGTCCGGCATCCCGCAAATCGTCGTCCGAAATGGCTTCGTCCGAAATCAGCTCTTCCGTGCTGAAT
>JBAXDW010000140.1:0-4679 GCA_037140755.1 Methanobacteriota archaeon | reverse complement strand
CCGGGCCGGGTGTAGATGTCTCCATACGCAAACTCGATGACATAGCGCGCGAGGTCGGGCGCTATTGCGTCCATACTTCGAATGAGATCGTCCAAGCCCTTCTCGTTTACCTTGCGCAGCGCAGCGACACCGCGTTCAAATCGTTCGTTTTCCATGACCATCTCCACACCATGGCGCTACGTCGATATAAGCGCTCCCGTGTGCTTTGCTAAGGCCCGCGTGTTAAATGTGCGCACTAGAGTGCGCTGCTGAACGTGCCACTACTTTTTTATAAGCGCGCAGAAGAGTTGTAACCGATTAAAGTAACTCTGCGTTTCGCTGCCTCTCATCACTAACTACGGTTTGCTTGAGCTTTTTTTTCGTAAGCGCCACTTCTTCGGTGCTCCAGATCCCCACAGAGCCGACAATCGCGCTGCTGCTAGGCGAAAACGTAAGTCCTTTCATCATTCTCATCGTGCTAATCCCTGCGTCAGTTCTTGGCGCTTTAGTAGGGTACCTTTTGGGAAAATATGGGATACGGAGAATAATACCCTTTCATAATTCCGAACGCGAGGAAAGAATCCGGGGGTGGTTTGGCAAATACGGGGCTGCGCTGTTGATGCTCTCTCCGTGGATCCCCTTTGCAGGCGATCTGGTGCCTATCGTAGCTGGAGTTGAAGACTTCAACCGGTCGACCTTTCTTCTAATCATATTCGTGGCTAAGGCTTTCAAAGGCGCGGTAATCGTGTATTTCCTCTCGTTTTTCGTCCAGCTTGTAGGCTTGCATCTCTGAGAGGCTTAAGCAACGGACTTAGCTGTTCGAAAGAGGGACAAACTAGCGGCAGGGGGCGAACCGCTCGTGGGAACGATAAGAAAAATAAGTGACGTCGCATAAAAAACGGAGAATCACTCTTCGACGCAGGTTATCGCCTCAGTCGGGCAGCTGTCAGCCACTTCTTGACACTCGCACTCGCTGCAAGCAGCAGCGTCAATGACGTGAGATAACTCATCATCTTGGAGCTCAAAGACGTCGGGGCACATGTCTTCGCATGCGCCGCAGCCGACACAGAGCTCAACATCAATTTTCGGTACTAGCATGGTCATTCTAACTATGCTGCTTACTCTCTACGTTTATATCTATCGGTTGTCTGGCTTAGGTAGCCCTTTTCACCCCCCTCACTGCAACGCTGGTGAAATTGACGATCTGGCTCGCAGGGACGTCTGCACAACACATAAGGTTAAGGACTGTTTTCATGCACTCGTGTTTGATACGCATGCCCACATGGATACGCGCCCGTTTGAGGACTTTGAATTGATGGGTGTGGCCGGTGTGACCGATGTGCTCACGCTCGCACACGACCCGATGCGAATGTCAACGGCAGACGTCCTAGTCGACCACTTTCACAAGCTCGTTTACGGCGAAGTGCGGCGAGGCGCCGAAAATGGAGTTAACGTGCACGTGGGTCTTGGCGTACACCCGCGTTCTATTAACGACCAAGTTGACACGACCTTGGCAGCACTCCCTGAATACCTCGCGCACCCTGCCGTCGTCGCGATCGGAGAAATTGGGCTCGAAAAGTGCACTGACATCGAGGAGCGGGTCTTTCGTGCACAGCTCGGGATCGACTATTATCCTAAAATCATCCACACACCTCGGCGCAAAAAGCGAGAGGCGCTTGAGCGAATCATCGCGATCCTTGACGATGTCGGGGCTAAGGACGTGGTGATTGATCACATCGATCCGTCAACAGTCGACGTCGCGCTGGAGGCGGGGACCTATGTCGGCATCACCGTCCAGCCGGGAAAAGCGTCCGTGCGCGACGCTGTTGAACTGATTATTGAGTACGCTGAAGCGAAGTTTGTCGTTAACAGCGACATGAGCGCCCAGCGCTCGGATTGTCTGTCAGTCGCGCGGGTCATGCACGCACTCACGGTCGAGGGATACGCAGATCGTGCATATGAGGCGTGCGTGCAGAACGGTCGCGACTTGTTTTTGCGGTAAGCGTTCTCGTCTTGAAGCCCGCGTTTCAACTGTTTTTTCCTTGCGTATGCTTTATTACCTTCGATGCTTTACTTAGTATGATGATCCTATGACCGACGAAAAGAAAGACGAAGAGAAGCGAATGACGCAGAGAGACTACTGGATGAGTGACCCCTTTGCTGAAATGCGCCGGATGTTTGATACGTTCCGCGGCAATATGGAGGACACCCTTGAGCGTGTTTTCCCCTCGCAGGCGTTGCTGCCCGCTCTGAAACAACCCCGCGTCGACATCCTTGACCTAGGCGACGCCCTTCAGGTCGTCGCTGACATGCCAGGGGTAAAGAAGGAGGATATCGAGATTAACCTCACCCCCGAACGGATCGAGATCAGCGCAGAATCGAGCGCCGAAACCGAACGGAAAGAGGAGGAGTACACCTACCGCGAGCGCGGTTACGCATCGTACCGGCGGATGCTCGACCTCCCTGCTGACGTGCTGCCAGATAAGGCCGCAGCAACGTTCACGGACGGCGTGCTCGAGGTCAAGTTGCCGAAGAAGGAACCCACCGAGGCGGAAAAGAAAACGCGAGTGAACGTCAAGTAGTTCAGTTGCCTATGGAAGAACGACGCAAGTATCCCTCTGAGGTAACCGGCACGCCGGAGGCGTTCGAACGAGAGCGCAATTAGATTACCGTTTAGCTGAGGAATGCATCAACCGACCCGTTTACCTACGTGAGCGCGACGCTGTTTACCTGCAACTCGTACGACCTCGCACCTGTCTCACGAACTGAAACTAGTTAGCAGTAAGCACGCATCCTGCTATGTCGCGCCCTTTAAAGATGAATCGGTGCGTCACTGACTGTCCTTGGTGCGTTCTTTAGTGAATCGCACACCAAAGATATCGACAGAGGTACCATGAATAGAAATGTGCGGGCCCTCAGAGGTTACCTATCTAACTATGTGCGAAACGATTTTGATAATCCGTTTTATGCCTCATTTAAAATCACGCACCGATGCAACTTACGGTGCGGTTTTTGCAACGTTTGGGCCGATAAAATCCCCGACCTTAAAACGAGCGACGTTTTCACCGTTATTGATAATCTGTCGCGAGCGAGCACATTTACTATAAGCTTTGAAGGAGGGGAGCCCATGCTGCGCAAGGATATCGGTGAAGTCCTTCGCTACACGCACGACTGCTCAAACTATGTTCTGTTTACCACCAACGGGCTTCTTATCGATCGCCGGCCCTTTGCCGAGTATGCGAAGTATTTCGATTTTCTGCAGCTGTCGATTGACGAGGGGCATGATAACGTGCACCTGTTTGACCGGCTCAATTACTTCACCGATCTCGGTATTAAGACGACGGTGCAAACGGTCGTGACAAAGCATGACCTTGATAAAATCGAGGAAAAGGTAGAAAAAGTGCACGCGCATGGCCATAAGATACTCATAATGCCAGCGTTCAACTTTGACGGCACTGAAGACCTCACGCCGGATCTGATGAAGCTTTGCGAGATCATCTCCCGCTTAAAACGCGAGTATGGAAGCACGCTTACGACGAGTCGTTCGTACATTGAGAGCTTTGACGAACCGTACACGTGCCGAACGCTTAGCATCATGATCGAGCCGAATGGCGATATTGTTTACCCGTGCATGCCCATCGGCACAAAGCTCGGTAACCTCCTCGAAAATGACCTTCAGACGCTCATGACATCAGAACGGGCAAAAACTGACCGGCGACAAATGCTACGTTGTGACAAACACTGTCTCATCTACTGCCACGCTGAGACGTCTCACCTTATGTCATTGCGCAAACTTGTTCCCTATGCGCACAACATGGTAAGCTTCCGCTTGTTTGGCTAGCAGGCGGACTACGACCTCAACGACTTCACACGTGGCAGTGATGTGCATTTGCTTTAGGCTTTTATTACAAGAATGAGAAAGGATATTGGCTCTCGCGATAATAAGCGGCAAATGGAGCTAGCTACGGATGGCGAGTAACACGTAACTATCAAATAGACTTAACAGATGAACCTAGGCAGGGTCATATCGTGATAAAAGATGCGATGTTGTGGGAGCTGATTGCAGACGATGGCGTCCACTGTTTCGCGTGCGCTCACGAGTGTAAGATCAAGAAATGGGATCGCGGAATCTGTCACGTGCGGCAGAATCTCGACGGCAAGCTCGCGACGCTCATCTATGCTGAGGTGAGCTCTATGAACGTCGATCCCATCGAAAAGAAACCGCTATTTCATTTCTACCCGGGATCGAAAGTATTTTCGCTTGGTTCAGTGAGCTGCAATTTTAAGTGTGGACACTGCCTGAACTATGATATCTCGTTTGCGGAATTCGGCGAGCTAGGCACAACGGAAGTCCTGCCTGAGCGTTCAGTGCAGCTCGCTCTCGAGCGTAACTGCCGCGGGATCGCTTGGACGTACAATGAGCCGACGATCTGGTTTGAGTATACATACGATTCCGCTATCCTAGCTAAGGAAGCCGGACTTTACACTGTGTACGTCACCAATGGCTATATGACGACACAGGCCCTCGAAAAGATTGGTCCATATCTTGACGCGGCGAACGTTGATGTGAAGGGCTTCAGCAAGAAGTTCTACAACGGCGTCTGCAAAGCGCGCCTCGATCCCGTGCTCCAGACGTGCGAGCGCATGCATGAGATCGGCATCCATCTCGAGTTGACGTATCTCGTTATTCCCGGACTCAA
>JBAXDW010000139.1:0-4734 GCA_037140755.1 Methanobacteriota archaeon | reverse complement strand
AGATGAAAGCGACAGCGTTCGCAAGGTGGCAGCGATCGCCCTCGGCAAAGTCAAAGAACGGCAGGCCGCGCCGCCCCTCATCGGGGCGCTCTCCGATGATGAATGGGTGGTTCGAACAGCAGCAGCTGAAGCTCTTGGCGAACTGCGGGACACGAGATCGGTTCCACCGCTCATCGATGCACTAAGTGATCCGGTCTACGACGTTCGCGCAACGTCAGCCACATCGCTTGGGGGGCTTCGCGACGAGCGAGCAATAGAACCGCTAAAAAAGTCACTGAGCGACATTATACCCCCTGTCCGAACGGCAGCCGCGTTGGCTCTGAAAAGACTACGCGGTCGTGGTGTGAGAGCCAAGCTAGGCGGATCGTGCAATACGGTTCGCGTTAGGCAGAGGGAACTTTAGATTTTCTGAGCATATTACCGCTGCTAGGGGTATTGCCGGACTGGTTGGATTGCTCATAATCAGTTGCAAAACTGCTTAGGTTGGCGACTAAATAACTTTTACCCTCCTATTTTGGTGAAATTTCGCTCTTAAATAGCAATAGAACCGTTGTTCGTCGATTTGTGAAGTGCAGACAGACAGACGTCGGTGAGGGCCGCTGCGACTCTTGAGAGGCTGAATAAGTCTGAAGGCAAAAAGTAAGCGAGTTACAATATCCCACGTCGACACGCGAGCAAAACGTCACGTAGAGCTGCGAATTCTTGCTCGCTCAGAGTGTGTTCGCTAAGAGCTAGAGATTGTGCGTTGAGTATTCTAAAGAATTCCGAGTTAATGCTTGGACAAGATGCCCAACGCAAGTACTGCACAACGATTGAGCTCATTTGCTAGCTGAGCGAAGCGGGCTTCAGATCGCGCGCAAAAGTATTGGGTTGCGTCAAACGATGGAGCTATATATATGATCATATATATTTAGATTATCAGCAGGCATCCTAAGAAACACAGATATGAAGATCGTTGACCCAATAAACTCGCTTCAGCACTGTTCAGAGGCACGCAACATGAACGTGGAGGAGCGTAAAAATACGCTTAACGAAATTGCTGAGGCTATTGATGAGCGCAACACGTACAAACAGGCACGCACGCTCAAGGCAGTAGCCGACCCAACGAGGCTTAAAATCATCAAGGCTCTGAGCCAAGACGAACTCTGCGTTTGCGAACTCATGTTGCTACTTAACGCCCAGCAGTCTGCTGTGTCACACCACCTACGCATACTCAAAGACGCCAACCTCGTGTTGGATCGACGCCAAGGCAAATGGAGCTACCACCGACTTGCGGGCGATCGCCTCGATACGCTTTTAAAAGCGCTCGACGAGTTGGAGTAGCGCGAATAGAGCTCACCTCGAATTGCTTTTTTTAGAACGCACGTGACCTTCTGACCAGTTTTACTGCACGTCGTTTTTGCTGGGCGAGAGAATCAGCGCTATGGCAGGGGACGCTTTCAAAACATTGATATATGTTAATATATTGATATTTAGGTAGACTTCAATGCCAAGTCGCCGACGAACGAGAGCCGATGGTACAAATGACAAAAACTGATCTGATCATATATGAGGGCGCCATGTGCTGTTCTACGGGAATCTGTGGCCCTGAACCGGACAAGGTGCTTATAGACTTCAACGAAACGCTGAAGAAAATACAGCATGAGTTTAAAGATGTGAACGTTGTGAGGGGGGGCCTATCCTTCAATGTCAACATGTTTCTCGAAAAGAACGAAATTATCGAATTGGTCAAAGAAGAAGGACCCGAAATCTTGCCGATCACAACGATTAATGGAAACATCGTTGCCAAACAGCGCTACTTAACGTACGAGGAGCTCAAAAAAGCCCTTGAGGAGCACAGAGCTGGAAAATGAACGAGTTGATCGAGCCCACACAACAAGGTAAGACAAAATTCCTATTTTTCAGCGGCAAGGGCGGGGTCGGCAAGAGCACAATGAGCTGTGCCACCGCCGTGTTGCTAGCAAAGAGAGGATTTAAAACCATCATCGTTACCACCGATCCTGCTCCCAACCTCTCTGATATTTTTGGTCAAGAGATCGGCCACAGGATCACCCCCATTAATGACATTGAAAATCTATCTGCTATTGAAATAAACCCAGATATCGCCTCTAACGAATACAGGGAGCGAATGATCGCTCCGCTGCGAGCACTCCTGGATGAGAAGAACTTGCAGGTGATGAAGGAGCAAATGAACAGTCCCTGTGTTGAAGAAGTTGCGGCGTTTGACAAGTTTATCGAGTTCATGGATGATCCTGTATACGACGTGGTCGTATTCGACACCGCGCCGACAGGACACACCATCAGATTGCTGGAACTTCCGAGCGGGTGGGCTTCAGAATTAGACAAAGGGGGATCGACGTGCATAGGGCCGAGTTCCTCGTTGCAGGGTGCGAAGCAGAAGTATGAAACGGCATTCGCGCATCTTCAAGATAGCGATGAGACGTCATTTATATTTGTTCTCAAGCCAGAGCATTCGTCGATTCTCGAAATGAAGCGTAGCAGCGCCGAACTATCTAAATTAGGGATAAAAACAACCTTCTTTATCGTTAACGGGATGCTGCCAGAAGCGGCAAGTACTGATCTCTTTTTCAAGAAGAAATGGAACGAAGAACAAGCAATAATAAAGCGAATTGAAGACGATTTTGAAGGAAAGAAGCTTTTTTACCCACTGAGAGATTCTGAGGTCTCTGGACTACCATTGTTGGAATCGGTCGGAAAGACGTTGTACGAAAATCTGAAAGATTCTACGGTCGTCAGTGAAGAAGCTGCAACGGTTTTGTCAAATGGGGACGATCAAAGAGCGTCTAGCACATTCGAGAAAAGGCAAGACCTGCTACCCTTCTTCACCCCAGTCAACGGAACGCGTTATCTCTTCTTCACAGGCAAAGGTGGGGTAGGAAAGAGCACGGTTGCCTGCGCAACCTCTGTATACCTCACAGAAAAAGGACTTAAGACGCTTATCGTGACGACGGACCCTGCCTCTCATCTGCAGAATATTTTTGGGCAGCCTATCGAACCCGAACCGACCGCTATCGCTGGTTTCAATAACTTGTTTGCGGCGCGAATCGACCAAAAGAACGCGTGGGGGGAGTACAGCAAGCGAATATTACAGGCAGTCGAAAACAAAGAAGAGGGGATCCGAACAGCCGTTGAAGAGGATTTAAACTCTCCGTGCGCTCAGGAGATGGCTGTGTTTGAGAAATTTATGAGTTATTTTGAACTAGACGGCTATGATGTCTTGATCTTTGATACGGCGCCGACAGGACATACGTTAAGACTGCTCGAGCTCCCTTCGGATTGGAAGGGGTTCATTGACTTAGGTACGTTGACAAAGCAAACGTCAGATGAGACGAAGAACAAATACGCCCACGTTATTGAAGCGATGCGCGATCGCGACAGTAGTACGTTCGTATTCGTCATGTACCCTGAGTTTACCCCTATGATGGAAGCGTGGAGAGCTTCGGAGGACGTAAAAAAGCAGGTCGGGATAGAGACCGCCTTGGTCGCTGTCAATTATGTACTCCCAGAGCAGTTTGGAAGGAATACCTTTTTTAACAACCGACGGAGACAGCAGGAAAAGTACATCAAAGAGATAAGAGAGCGATTTAAAACGCCCATATTCACCATCCCCCTCTTAGATCACGAGCCCGAAGGCCTGGATGATCTCAAACAGTTGCAAAAGGACATTTTTAATTGATGCAGGGGTAAAATGAGCTTGCTTACAACACAGTTGGTGACGAACGCTTCGTCTGCCGATACGTCTCAACGATGCTGCAGCTCTAGAGCTCGGAGGTGGTGATGGCGTGGACTTAGATGTAAATATTAAATCTCACGACCTGTTATGGCGACTTATGGATCCTGCGATTAAAAAGCGCTATACTGAAAGTTTCGGCGCAAGAAAGTCGCAGCTAGTTGACTCTGAGATGGCTAAACTTGTTAAATCTGGCCTCGTCTTTGAAAAAGACGATCGATATGAGCTTACGTCGAAGGGGTACTCAATCTACAACTTATTGACTAAACAGCGAGGCTGTTGTCAACCTTCGTAGTCACTAAAACGCAATTGCGATTGCGAGCGATGAAAGATATCGGGTCAGTACGATAGCAAGACGCTGTTATTCATATCACGGCTATTGAAATGCGCGAAAGGAGAGGTTTCTTACATGGATGAAAAACCCAAAGCACGACTATCGTTCCTAAACGAATTCCTCACCCTCTGGATCTTTCTCGCGATGATTATCGGCGTGACGATTGGGTACTTTTTCCAAGGCGTCCCGGATGCGCTTAACCAACTATCCATAGGGACGGCCTCTATCCCCATCGCTATCGGGCTTATCGTAATGATGTACCCGCCCCTCGCGAAAGTACGCTATGAGGAGCTGGGAGCCGTCTTTCGGAACACGAAGGTCTTAGGCTTAGGGCTCGTGTTCAACTGGATCTCGGGGCCGCTCGTGATGTTCGCGCTCGCCGTCATCTTTCTGCGTGATTATCCTGATTACTTTGTCGGACTCATTCTCATCGGCATCGCGCCTTGCATTGCAATGGTCATCGTTTGGATCCACCTCGCTCGCGGCGACGGTGAGTTCGCGGCGGCCTTGGTTGCCCTGAACTCAATTATGCAGGTTCTCTTTTACTCAGCGTATGCCTTCTTCCTCATCACGATCCTGCCGCAGTGGCTGGGGATCACTCAAATAGCGACCGTGGTAAACGTGTCAATCGTCGAGATCGCGAAGACCG
>JBAXDW010000138.1:0-4740 GCA_037140755.1 Methanobacteriota archaeon | reverse complement strand
TCTGGAGATCTTCGATGAAGGCGAGATTCGTCGCTTACAGCTTTTTTTTTATAAAGGAGACCAAGACAGGCACCTATCATTACAAGGTCGGTTTTTAGGCGCGACTTTTTGGAGCGGTAGAAAGAAGGACGAATGAGAAATTTTATCGTCCCTCGCGCCGACAGACTATCTAAAAACTAAAGCATGCCATAGCTGAACGCGGCATTACCCTAGGTGCGTGTTCGTTTTGCGGGGTTTTCCTGTTGTGCACTTCGATATCTAGGTGTTGTTGCGCGTGTGCTGAGACCGCGCTTTCCGTGCTCGTGGAGCAGCGCGTCTTTGGTGTTTCGTCTTTGGAAAAAGAACGAGATTGGAAATAGAAATAAACGTCTACAGGCATGTCGTTCCTTCAATAGTCATTCTCCTGCTAACCGTCCTGTTCGTCGGCGTGGTCACGATACACCCGACGATACACACAGCGGCACCGTTTCCTCTTGAAGGGGCCGCCCTGAAGTACAGGGGGGTTGCCTACCTCTCTTACGCACCAAACGAGTACGCTTCTGCCGGTTCCAACTTGTCGCTCAACGCTGTGAAGAACACGGGAGCCAACTACGTCTCCGTGCTCGTTACGCAGTATCTCTCCAATAATACGTCAAACACCATTTTTCCTGACCCTAACCAGACCCCCACCGACGACGCAGTGATTGATGCAATTAAAGACATCCACGCTCGGGGGATGGGTATCTTCCTCAAACCGCAGTTGTTTTGCGAAGACGGTCAGGGCGCGGATGACATAGCCCCGACAAATCCTGCCGCGTGGTTTGCAAGTTACGCGACGTTTATCAACCACTATGCACAGATTGCACAAAACAACAGCGTGGAACTGTTCTGCGTGGGCTGCGAACTCCGCCAACTTGACACGAGCAACTACTACGCGAACTGGCGCACCGTGATAAGCGGGGTGCGAGCGATCTACAACGGGCCGCTCACCTACGCGACCAATCACGACACATATGCGCGGATCTCCTTCTGGGGGTTGCTCGACTACGCGGGAATCGACGCGTACTTCCCGCTGAGCAACGCGAAGACACCTTCGATAACTGACCTTGTTGGCGGGTGGTCGTACTACGTCGATTACGACGGAACGCACAACTGGACGCACGAGATCGAGACGTGGCAGGCGACCGTGAACAAACCGGTTATGTTCTCCGAGATAGGGTACCGAAGCATCGATTACGCTGCGAAGCATCCTTGGGATTGGGAAGAAACGGGAGTTTATCGTGCAAACGGGCAGGCAAACTGCTATGAGGCAGCCTGGCGGGTATTTGCCAACAAGCCGTGGTTTGCGGGGATGTTCTGGTGGGGGTGGTTCTCCGATCCAAATGCGGGAGGTGCCGGCAATACCGACTACACCCCGCAGAATAAGCCCGCGCAGAGCGTCTTAACCGCGCAATGGCAGCCGTCCTTCGTTTAATATCGTTCGCGCCTCTTTATAGGGCCATAGTTGGTTAGATGTGCCATGATTTTGCGCCGCACTTATTGATTCGTCTACGCCTGCTCCATCGCACAGATGGACGATTACGTCTTTGTCCTTAACGACAACATCGCTCGGCTCGCATGACGATCTGATTATTTCGCTTGCGCTTGCGCTTTAGACTTCTGAGCAAGCAGGGGAATCCGTAAAATATGATAGGATTTAAATCGGGTTAAATATCCCCAACAAACGTTCGACTGAAGAACGATAGGCGGAGCGCAGCGCCGCCAAAAGAAAAGGAAAGTGGAGAACATCACTCTTCCTTTAGCCGTATCGCTAAACTAAGCACTAAATGGGCAACGTCCAAACCAAAGAAGACTGCGACAACAGTATATAAAGTGCGCTTGACCTGCTCGGTGTAGCGGAGGAAAAATGGGTGTCTGCAGGATTACCCCTGCCGTTATGGTACCTGACCAGCCCCTACAAAGGTTCACCCGTTGTGGTGATTAAGAAACTATTCGATAAAAATTACGGGAACCACAAGTAGCTTCACTTTGTTAGACGAGCAACCGTGGAGCCGTTTCTTAGGCACTGCTGCTCGCTGCGGTGCTCGTGCTCGGCTCTTGGATTACCTTTGCGCCTGAAAGGGGATCGGTCCGGAACTGAGCCGTTTTCACCTTGACGTAGGTGCCGTTTTCACTCCTGATCGTCCAGAAGTCGTAGTTCGCATACGCGCGATCGCGTGCAGCGTTGAGCGTGGTGTTGCCGGTGATGCCGCTGTAGGAACTGGCGATATGCGGAATTGCGTCCCGCAGCGCGCTAGCGTTCTGTGCGCCCGTCTCGGCCAGAGCGCGAGAGATGATCCACATAGCGTCGTACGCGAAGGAGCCATAGGACGTTTGAACCGTGCGCTGCACGCTTTCGTTTTGCGTGAGGCGATCATAGCTTGCGCCTTGCCCTTCGACTTGCTGCACGGCGGTGTAGTTAAGGCGAGCGGCAGACTGCGCGGCCGTTTCATTAGCGAGAATGGCATTAATAGGCGTTGCCGCAACGCCGTACCACGGGACCGTAGACCATTGAGGATCGCTGCTCGCCGCTATGAGCATCGGCACGGTGTTGTTTTCAAAGCCGACAAAAAGCACGCCGACCGAGCCCGCACTGTAGGTAGCGACCACTTGCGACAGCTGCGGCCGCGCTGCATCAAGCGCGCTGCTGAAGTTTGTAGTATTCGGTGAAAATGGCACCGCTTCGGTCACGACTCCGCCCTGCTGTTCGAATGCCGTTCTCGTTTCGTTGATAAGTCCATTACCGTAGACATCGTCCCGGACGAAGGCTATGAGCAGCCTCACCCCTCGTTCTTGCATCACGGTAGCGAGCGCGGGCCCTTGATGGCTGTCATCGGGCACGAGACGAAACACGTTCTCTCGCGCGACGCCGAGCGAGGAAACGGAGCTTCCGTAACTGATAAGCACCATACCGTTCTCGCCGGCGTAGGGGGCGATGGCTTTGAGCTCGGCGCTTGAATAGGGTCCCATGACTGCTGTCACGCCGTCTGCGTGCAGCGCTTGCATTGCAGCGAGTGCCCCTTCCGGGGTCGCCCCCGTGTCTTTGACGTCGAGCTGCACGCGAATAGTAGCGTTGTTTACGGCAAGGTAGTTGTTGACGTCGGCCTCTGCCGCGCTGATGGTTGCGTTCACGTTCGCGCCGACGCTTGTGGCGTCACCCGTTAGCGGCAGCAGCGCGCCTACCGTTACGCTTCTTGCTTGTGTCGTTCCTGTCTGCACGTTTGACGTGCATCCGGCGGTTAAAACGGTTCCAATCACGGCGAGCACAACGAGCGTCGTGCCCCAACGGCTCGTAAACGGCATACGCATGAGCGTCTAAGATGAGGTAAAATCATATAAAGGTGCCTTGGCACGCGGCTTGTAAACAGATACGCTGACGAGCTTGACGAGAAACGTGGTGGCGGTGAACGTTTCTTAGCGCTTTGGTAGTGTGAAAGTATAAAAAATCGGTCCACAAAACGGCAATCCATTAACTATGTGCGGCTAAAAAAACATACTGTATAGCTAGACCTTTGGCTCTGCCGGCAAATGCACCTACTATATCATCTTCGCTGGAGACACGTGGTATCTGGCATCGACGGATAGCGTTCTGACGTTACCGAACCTTCGCCTAGACCGAAAGTTTTATTGTATCTTCTCACACCCTATTAGGCGCCGAACGTTTACGAGGTAATCATGCGCACACACAAAATTATCTCATTGTCTGTAGTAATTCTTCTCATTACCGTCTTATTTGCCGGCGTTGCGATCGTTCCGGCCGCGGCTCAGTACGATACGATGCAGTTCCACTACAACGCACAGCGCACCGGCGACTATAGTCCGGTCGCGGGGAGTGTGCTGCCGAACAACAAGCTCAAGTGGAGCTACACGACTGGAGGCAGTGTGGACACTTCCCCCGCCGTTGTTAACGGCGTCGTCTATGTCGGGAGCTGGGATAGCAAGGTCTACGCCTTAAACGCCACTACTGGCACCAAGCTCTGGGAGTTCACGACCGAAAGCGTCGTGGACCCTTCCCCCGCCGTCACCAACGGCGTCGTTTATGTAGGGAGCGGCGTTCACTTCTATGCCTTAAGCACCACCACTGGCACCAAGCTCTGGGAGTTCACGACCGAAAGCGCATCGGAGATTATTCAGTGCTCCCCCGCCGTCGCCAACGGCGTCGTCTACGTCGGTAGCAGTGACGGCAACGTCTTCGCTTTAAGCGCCACCACTGGCACCAAGCTCTGGGAGCACGCGGTTGGAGGCGCTGTTCAGTCCTCCGCCTACGCCAACGGCGTCGTCTACATCGGGAGCATGGATGGCAAAGTCTACGCCCTCAACGCCGCTACGGGAGCCGAGAAGTGGAGCTATAAGGCCGGAGTCTGGATATTCTCGTCCCCCGCCGTTGTTAACGGCGTCGTCTACATCGGGAGCTGGGATGGCAAGGTCTACGCCTTAAACGCCACTACTGGCAAGCTGAAGTGGAGCTACACGACCGGAGGTGGGGTGCGGTCTTCCCCCGCCGTTGTTAACGGCGTCGTCTACGTGGGGAGCTATGAGGATCACAAGGTCTACGCCTTAAACGCCACTACTGGCAAGCTGAAGTGGAGCTACACGACCGGAGGTGGGGTGCGGTCTTCCCCCGCCGTTGTTAACGGCGTCGTCTACGTGGGGAGCTATGAGGATCACAAGGTCTACGCCTTAAACGCCACTACTGGCAAGCTGAAGTGGAGCTACACGACC
>JBAXDW010000137.1:0-4781 GCA_037140755.1 Methanobacteriota archaeon | reverse complement strand
CTTGAAGTAAATTTCACGACGACAGAAAATTTCTGTCCTGCTCGCAAAGAAACGCTCGAGCCGAGCGTGACTGTATGATATCCAGGAAGCGCACTGCTACCTATAACGTGCGCAGCAAACCCTGATGGGTTAATCGGCCCCGCAGTGGGATCGGTATAGACATAAACTTCGTAAGGTGCATTCAGACTTTGTGTGTAGAAACTGACCGCGGCGAGGTTTCCGTTAGCCGACGCAGTGAAAATGTTCGCTCCCCACGCAGACGTAGATGACCCTGGACCAAAAGACTGCGTAAAGCCAAGAGGGTCGTACTGATAGATGCTGTTGTAGTTCGTCGTCGGTTGAGCGGTGAAGACCGCGTTATCTTTGCCTATATTCGCGTCGTAATAAGATACGTAAAAATAGCCGTTATCCCCCCAGCCCGTGCCCCAGCTGTTTTTTACGATCCATGCACCGTTTCCAGGCGGCCGTACAGAGAAGCTTGTCTTGGGGAAGTTGTCATTCCACCCGACAATCGCCACCGCGTGATTATTTGTTTGACCGGTTGGATAATAATACGCATTAGTCGCTGTGTTGAATTGGGGGTAGGTAGGCTGGATAAATATCGTTGTATATACCGCGCCGTAATTCAAAATGGCGGCTTTGATATTGTTGTTATCAGTAGAACCGGCCCTATCAGGAAGGAAAGAAACATCTTGCACGTGCTTCTGGACAGGAAGGTTTGACGCAGAGGACGTGCTGCTAGCGCTATACGGATCTGACGACTCACTGACCGGCCCGCTCCACCGGGCAAGATACGCCGTTGCCATAAACTCGTTGCCGCCAGCACACGGTGCCTTGTCAAAACCATGGGTGTTTTTCATGTTGTTTTCAGAGAAGTCCATGGTCGCGGCCGGCCGAAGAAATGATTCTAATGACGCGTATGTCGCGAAGGCCCAGCAAGATCCGCAAGAGCCCTGATTCTTCACCGAGGTAAGCTTATTCTGGGTGCGGAGATCAAAAGATGCCGGAAAAGACGCAGAACGAACGAGCGCGCTGCTGATCTCTTGCCCTTTGAGTTGCTTCAAGTCAACCGGAGGAGGCGTAAAGCCAGTGCCAAGTAGGGAAGTTCCATTCGTGAGCGCGCGCCCACTCAACAAACCCTGCTGGTACTTGATAAAATCGGGATTTAGCTGAGCAAAATGGGGCGCCTCCTGTGCCGATCCGCCAGTCGCGCCGTCAACGGCTTTCGTTTGTGTGACAGCTATGATGCTACCGAGAGAAGCTCCCAGTAATACTGCAACAAGAACTAGGGACGTCAGTTTTGTGTTCATAGGTTCCTCAAGCTAGGAGCAATACTCGCTGCCACACTAGCGCACGCAAGCGAACTCAAAAAAATCGCGAAATAACATGTCGGATACATTAATATTGAAAAGTGAAAGACTAAATAGTTTCTCAAAAGTCGGCAGCAACTGTTTCGCTGAATCTGAGGTTTACGATGTTTCCCCTCAATGTATCGTGCGTACGCCGCTGGATGTGTCTTTGGTGCGGTCGATGAGCAAACTGATATGGTGCAGCACACACCAGTATTTAAGTTATGGAAGAGAAATTATGTATATAACATCCTCTTCCTGTGACATTTGACTGATATATGAAGACCGTTTTTTGCGCGCTTATTGTGATTGCATTATTAATACCGCTCCAACAATCGGGAGACGTGCTGCTTTGTCAAGGCACTATGGCAAGTTCGGTGCACTACGTTCAGACGCGGCAGATCAGTGTACCTAACGGAACTCAGAAGCTGGTGGCGGAGCTCCCGGGCGCGTTGAATGCCACGCTCTTCGGATACTCGCTGGAAGTGCAGTCCTTCCGCATTTCGTACAGCAAGAAACCTGATGAAGTCGTGCCGACTAGCGAAGGAATTAACGCGACATGGATCAACCCGCCATCAAGGTTGAGTTACACAATAGACGCTGACTTGAAGATCGACGTGCACGTCGAAGGATTAAATTCGGAATCGCAGTTGCCAGTCAAACTCCCTGCTTCCAATAAGGTCGCAAGCAAATATTTGTCAGCCTCGAAATACGTCCAGTCTGACGACCGTGAAATCAAGAACACTGCTAAAGCCATCACAAATAACACCCCCTATGAGAGCGCAGCGGTAGCGTCCCTTATGCTCTGGGTCAGTGAAAACCTCAAATACGACGCGAACGTGTCAAGTCACGACGCATCTTGGACGTTCCACAACAGGCGCGGAACATGCGAGAACTATGCTCACCTCTCGCTCGCACTACTGCGGAGCGTCGGTATTCCAGCTCGCTACGTAAGTGGCTATCTAGTCGACGGTGAGATACAAGTGAATGGTTATGTGACGAGTTATGGATATCGTTGGGACGCCGGACCACATTCTTGGATCGAGGTGTACTATCCGGACTTGGGATGGGTACCATATGAACCACAAAAAACGTTAGGCTTTGTGGACGATCATCACATACGCGATGCTACCGGTGCAGACGCGGCTGATGTTCCGAACAAACTTCTCTATACGTACACGGGTGGAAATAACGGACGCGTGGCTATCAACGATTCATCAAACGCAACCATCGTGCACGAAACTTCAGCTTTGCGTATCGTCCACACGTCAACTGCCTCGAACCAGAGAGTCATCTCGGAGGAGATGACACACGGCGGTACGGTCAACGATCACATCAACGTAGTTAGCAGCGAGGAGTTTTTTATTTGGCTGGCATTAGCCGTCGCGGCTGCTTTCGCAGTCATCGCAAGCTCCAGACTCCTACTCGCCCGCAGACGACGTCGTTAGCTGCAGCGCTCTCCTTCAACATCTCACGTTTGTGTCGCATCGAGAGTCCACGCGATGAATCGTCGTGCTGGAAACTCGTGAATGGCTGTTAGTATGATGCACCCCTGGCCCATCGTTGTCACTGTCAACACAGCGCCGTCTTCTGACTGTAATATCACGTCATCCTCGTATAATCCCGTGAAGTAGCCATCAGTATGGCCCTCAAGCATGTCGAGGATGTATGCAGCGGGATGCTGCCTTTTGACGCTTATTTTTGCGGGTGTGTCGCTCACAAGGAGCCTAAACTTGTGCGGTAACTTGAGCCAGGCAAAGTCGTAGTCGTCGACGTAGGGGCTGAATGCTACCAAAACTCCTCCCTTTCGCACAAACTGCTGAAGTAGCGTTCCCAGGCTTCTCACTGATTTCGCGACCGTGCTATAAGCCGGATTTCCAAAACCAACGGGAAGTATCGCTACCTTGAATTTCGGAGAGTACACGCTCCCAATCTGTAACGGTGAGACGCGCTGATATGCAAATCCATATTCAACGAAAAGTTTCTCAAAAAGAAGCGAGCGATCCCAGATGAGCGCAATTTCAGTCATTGGAGAAAAGTGAGTAGGCACCTACTTAAGGATTCTCAAAGTCGCGTGGCGCAACTGCTGACTCTGTCAAAGTTAGAGGCAAAACAGAATTTTCTTTCATGATGCGCATACGTGTACGTGGGGTTTAACGCAAAACGAAAACATACACAAGCTCAGAACTTATCTCTCACGAACGAGTCAGAACTAGGACTATTATAGCGATTCGTGAGAGACTTACGTTCGATTCTTACATCGAGGGTCGAGCGCGCTTCCAAGTATCCACCAAACCGGATAACTCTGCAACATCGGTTATCTCCTCGATCCATATCTCATTGAATCTGGTCCGCAGGGCCGGAGAGAGTACGTTTCTCGATGGGTGGATCTTAGGCGGATTGATGGAAAAGAACAACCTGAAGTTGGCATGTAGTTCAAAAACGGTTCCCTCTTCGTCAGTAATGTAACCAAAGTCAAGTAACGTGTTGAGGTATTCAGAGAGAGGGTTAAGGTTCGCCTCGTCGATCAAAAGCCACGCACCCTTCTTAGCAGCTTTGAAGAGGAGGCCTCGCTTGTACCGCCATTTGCCGCTCCGGTCTTGTGCAAAGCCACCCAAGAGTTCCTCAAGACCCGAATCTGATGAAAGGTTGACGTAGTAGAGGTCCGTGTTCTTCTCTCGTGCAAGGTAACGTACTAACGTCGTTTTGCCTGAAGCGGGATAGCCAACCAAAAGAACCGGCTCATCGAAAACAAGGGCTTTGAGCACATTAGCGAGAGTGTGCCGCTGCGTTTCAGTCGGCACGATTCTAGCCTCTTGCCCAGGAATGAAGTAACGGCCGCGAGTAACCGGCAGGTCGGCCAGGAGCCGCTCGAGCTGTTCAGAGGGGGCAATGAGCGCATCATTATTGCTGCTGCTTTCAGTGATGCCGAAGATGGTATCAATGAGAATAATCAGAGCCGCCCGTTCGTCGCGGCTTCGTATACGAGCTAAGTAGACGTTGGTCAATTCCTTACCAAGGAGACGCAGAAGTGCGGGTTCAGGCACATTTGTCTTTATAGCCGGCGACAATCGCCTTCCAAGCCGTATCAAATCTCGTAGACTGAAGATATAGGGTTCTTTTTCCTCCTTGCCGATGACTTTCGAGTCCGCTTGTTCCTGCAAGGTGATATGGAAAAACGCGATAGAATACGCCAAATGTGCGGGAATCCCAAACAATCCGCTTAGAGTCTCAATCAAATCATCTTCGCTCAGTTCCCTCTGATATTGTACTTTAAATCTAGAGACAAACACCTGTGAAAGTCGTTCCCGTTGCGCATAACTTAACGGGTTCGCAGTGGCAAACAGCCTGAATTCGCTCGACGGCTCAACAAGGCGTTGATCGCCATTCTCTGAATAGATAAACTTGCCAGTAATCAGGTAGTCATTCAAT
>JBAXDW010000136.1:0-4801 GCA_037140755.1 Methanobacteriota archaeon | reverse complement strand
ATTATATGTGCCTTTCAGTTTATTTCGGTCAGCAGCTTGGACGCGATAAGTAATACTAGTCCTTCCTTTAACGATATATGGGGGCAACCATCTCACAGATTCGTGCAAAAACGACAAGTCAGAGGGGGTGATTAATCGTGTGGATAGCGGACAACGTCTATGAAATCAAATCGAGGGCAGTCAGTATGTTCGTATGTACAGCAACTGATCCGCCAATTTGCTTCGACACGGGCATTAGTGAAGACGCCGTCAAGCGAGGGTTTGATACCCTCGGTTTCAAGCCTGCGCACGTCAAGTACGTATTTCTCACGCACACTGATCGCGACCATGTGGGCGGCCTGAACCTTTTCAAAAATGCCAATGTGTACATGTCGATCGATGAAGAGCAGATGGTTAACAGAACAACGCCGCGGTTTTTAGGGTTCGCGTATAATCCACCGCTTAAGAAAACCTACATGCTACTCAAAAACGGAGATATTGTCGAGGCGGGAGATACGAAAATAGAGGCGATCGCAACTCCCGGCCACACCCCTGGCTCCATGTCCTACCTAGTCAGTAGTTCCATCTTGTTCGTTGGCGATACGGTTATCCTCAGAGAAGGAAAGGCACGCCACTTCTCAAGACTGCACCTCAGAGATCTAATGCACATGGACATCGCCACGCAAACCGAATCAGTAAAAAAGTTGGCACAACTTAAGAATATATCGCTGATGGCCACTGCGCACACTGGTTTCACAACGGAATTTAAATCCGCGATGAGTGACTGGGAATAGCGTCCTCTTTAAGGTAAACGAGGTGCGCTAAGCAACACGCCGCGATACGTCCATAGGCCTGTAGAGGCCTATCAAAGACGGTATCCTCCTCCTGCATACATATCGGACTGCACCAATTCGCACTCTTTTTTTCCGCGAACACAGAGCAACCTTTACTCCTGTTGCTTCATGCATTCATTTCAGATTGGACAACTAGGATAAAGATACGGGCCTGCGTTGTGCGGCGTGTCTGGAACGTTCATTTTAATTGCCGTCTTTAAGTCCATACAGTCCATACACAACTATTGCTTTCCCGCCCAGCATCTCCAGTTGTCAGATTCATCGACATGTTTGTAGCGTGCTGCAGACGGAAGCTTTAAGCTAGAGATGTAATATCCATCCTGAGGAGCTAAAGCATGCAAACGATAACCCCTAAAGAGGGCGGTGCGCTCGCCGCGCCAATGATTTATAGCCTCGTAACGTCGCTCGACACAAACGGAAAACCGAACGCCCTCGGCGTATCGTGGGTGACCCGAACGTCGATTGACCCGTTCTTATTGCTTATATCGATCGATCATTCGCGTTATTCGCACGCGGGAATTGACTTTCATAAGGAGTTTGTGGTCCACTATCCAAGTGCAGAACAAGCGGAAGCAGCCTGGTTTTGCGGCACGAGATCGGGACGAGATATCGACAAGATCAAAGAGGCGGGGCTCTCATTGATCGACTCTGTCGCGGTGCAAGTGCCGACGATTGAAGGGGCGACTGTAGCGTTTGAGTGTAAAGTCGTCGGGCAGTTCGAGACAGGGGACCATACAGTATTTGTCGGAGAAGTCGTTGCGACACGCGGGGAGCCTCTAAAGGCTGCTCATTTGTATGTTACGTCGAATTACGAATTCTTTAGCCTAGAAGGCTCGAGCGTCCCCGATCGATAGACTATACTGCACGACAGAGATTTAAAAACGAAGCAATGCGACTGTGACCCTAGCTCGTGCCTTTACTCGTTCTGCTCAGCTTCTACGCTTGGACTTCTAGATCGATGTGCGCACACGCTTTACGTTTTTGATCGACGCGCTACCGCCTTCCGTATCAACCGCACCGCGTAACCCAAAAAAACCTTCTCGGTCCGCGCACTTCGAGCAAAGATCGCCTCAGTTGAATAGAAGTCTTTCTTGAGCGTCGCTATCTCTGTGCGCGGCGTGTAGAGGACATAGATCGGAATACCAATCATAATCGACGCAACTCCGAATGCAACGGCAGTGATCCCGCACCCGTAAATGAGAAACGTGCTTAAGATGATGCCCGAAATAGGAATAACCGGGCCGGTGAGCCGCTCAAGATGAGTGCTAGTCTTCAGTCTAAGATGAGTATCCTCTTTTGACTTTTGAATTGATATTTGTTGCGTTTGAGGATCGAGTCGCCGTTCGTATAACCATCCGTGCGACGGATCGGGGTCTTGCTCGAATAGTGACGAAAATGGTAACAACCCGTTGGATGTGAATAGCCACGACAAGAGAACGAAACAATTATATCCTGTTTCAATGCTGTATGGGTTCATCCCGTCTAACGAGGAGCTACGACCGATGGAAGATACACCTCCCGTTCTGAAAGGAAAACCGCTTCTCGTCATCCTATCAATTGTATTCCTCGATTTAGTGGGGGTCGGGATTCTCATTCCCATCGTTCCCATACTGCTCGCAGGTCCCCACTCCCCCTATTACGTTCTTCCGGCTGGCTACACCATACAACAGGGGTACATCATCCTCGGGTGGCTCGTGGCAATCTATTCTATTTTTCAGTTTCTTGCTGCTCCTATCTTAGGCCAACTCTCGGATAAATATGGAAGGAGAAAAGTGCTCGGCGTGTCACTCGGCGGCACTAGTATATCCTATATTATCTTCGCAATCGGTATCATCACCAAAAATATTCCCCTTCTCTTCCTCGCTCGCGCTTTCGACGGCATTACGGGTGGCAACATACCGGTCGCACAGGCGGTCGTCACTGATATTACGCCTGTTAAAGAAAGGGCGAAAAACTTCGGGCTTATTGGAGCGGCGTTCGGGCTTGGGTTTATTATCGGTCCTTATATCGGTGGTAAACTGTCTGACCCGTCAATCGTAAGTTGGTTCAACGCAGCTACGCCCTTCTGGTTTGCCGCACTACTGGCCGCGGTGAATATTGTGCTTATTATCACGTTGCTTCCTGAGACCCTCGCGCGAACACAAAAAGAGGTCAGAATACGGTGGGCTCAGTCCCTGATCGATGTCGTCCACGCCTACACATACAGAGGTTTTCGGACGCTCTTTACGACCGCCTTTCTTTTCCAAGGGGGATTCACGTTTTACACAACGTTCATCGGCGTCTACTTCATTAACAAATTCAATTTCACCTCAGGCAACATTGGAGATTTTCTTGCGTACGTCGGCCTCTGGATCGTGATCTCACAAGGGTTAATCCTCCGAAAGCTCACAAGATTTGCCGATTACAAAATACTCCGCGTTACCCTTATTACCACCGGGGTGCTTATCCTTGCATTTTTCCTGCCCACGGTGTGGTGGGGACTGCTTTTTGTCGTCCCCTTTTTTGGGATTCCAAATGGACTTTCACAAGCCTTCCTCCCGACGATTATCAGTAAATCGGCGGAGCAATCGAGGCAAGGCGAGATTTTGGGCATCAATGCGAGCGTCGCAGCCTTAGCCCAATCAATTCCGCCAATATTAGCGGGCTATCTTGCCGCTCAGATCGTCGCAACGGCACCGATATACGTGGCGTCACTTTTCATCGTGCTCTCAGGAGTAGTATTCTGGCTATTCTATAAGCGAACGCATTAGGATAGAATAAGACAACAGCCAAAATCTCGCATTACAAGGTTAACGTAATCAATTTAAGTGCAGCAAGTTGGTGTTTCATTGAATTGCGAATTCTTTAGCCAAGAAGGTTCGAGCGTCCTTTATCAATAGGCCATATTGTGCGACAGAGAATTAACAATCGAAGCAACTCGCCTTAAACGGTAGGTCGAGAGAGTAGAGGCATCCCTCCAGCGATCTCCACCGTGTTAAGGCGGAGGGTTTTGCGCCTCAAAACGATCCTCGTGGCTAATATCTCGTGGAGGACAGCAATCGTCCTGCTCGGGGTAGCGGTAGCCCCGGTCGTTGTTATAAGGACGGTACTGGAGACCATAGCCATCGCAACCACGGCAGCTATCGCAGGTGTCCTGATAGGATTTCTGATCAGTGGCTGACAGCGATTGCTAGTGACGCAGCGAAAAGATAAATTCGCGGGCGGTAAAGACGCTTAAGAGCGCGCTACACCCCTATGGTGCCTTTATCGCCTTATTATTGCTAAAGCCGTTTTTTGGCGCTTACTGTAGCTTCTGAGAGACATATACGGCGCTTAACGTAAGGATCCCTATAATTATGACAAGTACCGGGATGAATAGCGTATATACGGCGGTCCCTAACAGACTTGGGAGGAGGAATGGCCCGGCCAGGACACCGCAACATGTCCAGCGTGCCGTTTGTTAAACGTGTCCCAGTCTTGGCTGTTCCACGCGTCATCTAACGTTTTCATCAATCGTTTGTTTTCTTCAACGGTCATCGTAAACGCCCTCCAGAAAGAGGCGTAGGGAATTGTGAACGCTACGCGTGCACTTATAACCTCCTTTGACGGTCATGGATTTATGAGGTAAGCGGATTATGAAAATAGCGGTTTTCGATTCCTCGGGGAACGTAGGAAAATTACTGGTCGAACAGGCACTTACGAATAATACGATGTTACTGCATATGCCTGCAACCCGTCAAAGCTTACAAAAAAGCGTGAACCCTGAAGAAACCGCGCTACTTTTATATTCAGCTTAAGAGCTAAATTTAAGAACTTAAGGGGTTGCCTAAAAATCAAAAATGCAAAAAATTAAGTACTACAATTATAAGGAACGCCGCCCTATGAATTTGGAGTTGGATCGTTGCCCCTTAGCAGAGTGGGACCAACTTTATGGAAAGGCACTTTTCGCGAGGCATCCTAAAGGCTTTAATATTTTCCTTCCTCCTGAT
>JBAXDW010000135.1:0-4807 GCA_037140755.1 Methanobacteriota archaeon | reverse complement strand
ACGTCTAAGTATGGTTCGCGTTTCGGGTGGCGCGCTACTAAAGCCGTTAGATACTACACACCCGCACAATGACGACGAGTTCCTATGGTTCTTCGAGCAGGAGCTAATGCAGTTCAAGTATGTCGACGGCCGGAAACGTCACAGGTGTAATACTGACGACGACGTCGGTGTCGAGATATGCAAGCGCGTCTGCGATGAACGCGGTATCCACTTGCAAGACGTCGTGCAAGCGTGGGGGCGTCTTAATGATAATAAGGCAGTCGTGTCGGTGCTTGACGAGATATTCGGCCGGACACCCACGGGCAAAGCGGATGGTCCGAAGATGATGGAGAGCTAGGAGATGTGTCGACAAACGGGTAAGATCATAAACCGCAACAAAACGCGCCGAATCACAAAGCGTCCAGAGCATACACGTAGGAGAAACAGCGAACCATAATGCCACCAAAGACGAACGATCTAAAGCGCGAAACGCTTGCACACACGCGTGAGAGCGAATACTTTAGCGTACCGGGACTTCGAACGTTGACCGGCCTGGCGGAATCATCATGGGACTTCGCGCTCGTAAAGGAACTGCTCGATAACGCCTTGGACGCAGTGGATGATTTGCCGAAAAAGCGCGCCGACGTGCTGTTTGACGGCGATATGCTGCAAGTGAGAGATAACGGCAGCGGGATTTCACCCCAAGACCTCGACGGCGTCTACGACTTTACGAAGTACATCTCCAACAAGCACGACTATCGCACCGCCACGCGAGGGATGCAAGGCAACGCGCTCAAGACGGTCATCGGCATCTGTCAGTTGCGTGGCTATGATTTGCGGTTCGTTGTAGGCCCGCACGTATACCGCTACGTCATTAATAAGACGCTACTCGATGCGGGTTTTGTGAAGTTCGATAAGCGCGTTGAGCCGAACCCTAACAGCCATGCGTCAAGCGTCATCATCTCAGGTCTGTGGAGAGGTGACGGATCTGGCCGCGTCTGTCTCACAGACGAGAGAATACGATCGCACCTCACAGGGCTCCACTTATCAAACCCCGATGTAACGTTCAAATTCAACGACGAGACGTTTAACGCAGTGACAGCAGCTAAGAAGCACACCAATAAGACGTTCATTCATTGGTACGACTTCGCCGCTTTTAACCAACTACTTCAGGCGGTCGTGGTGAAAGACCCTGATCGCACCGTCAAGGACTTCTGCCCCACGTTTAGCGGGTTGCAGCGGGTTCTCTCAAAGCTGGAGCTCACAAAGAACTACAAGCGACTGTCGGAGTTTAACGAAGACCCCGTTGCCGTCCTAAGTTTGCTGCGAGAACTGAAGACGCTGACAAAGCCGCCGAGTCCCAAGATTGTCGAAGGGATGTTGACCGGCGATGATGCGTTTATGTCGATGTTCAGTGACGATTCGGACAAAAGTGACGAAGGAGGTGAAAAATAGTGACTAAAGTGACTAAAACTGAGCAAGAATCCAAAAAAGAACAGAAAGACCACAAATATAAGAAAATAATCGGTCAATCTGTAAAAAGTGACGACTCGGGCGATTTTACCTACGTTCCTTACGGGATAGAGGCGCGCCTCGTCAAAAAGAGCGACCCGAACGCGCCAGCAGAAGTGAAGGCGACCTTTAACCAATCCGTGACGTATAGCGACGACCCGTTTCAGTTTCACGGCAGCTATGTGAAGGTTGGAAAGAGTCTGCAACGCGTAGACTCGCTGGGCGACTTCTTGCGGGATTCGAAGTTCACCAGGGCGAGGGGGGTCGATCTTGTGGTCAACGTTGTGAACCCCGCGCCTGAGTTCACGGATAAAGCGAAGACGCACATCAATGCATATAGCTTCAAAGATGATCTGCTTAAAGCGACGCGTGCGGTCACTAAAGACGCCATTAAAGAGGTCGAACGTGCCGAGAAGCAGAACAGGAGGCAGAACCGCTCATACAGCATAAATTATAGCCTGCCGCGCACCAACAAAGAAGACTTCATGACTGACCTGTTCGATACGGCGTATGAGCGGGCAAAGGGCAAGTATGCCGCTGTAACTGCCAGGCAAATCTTTTACGTCCTGCGCCCGCTCGTGAAGGCGCAATATGGCGAGGACTTGACCCAGTCGGACTACAATCGGTTTACCCAAAACGTGTGCACTGAGTTCAAGACAGCGGGGTATAAGATCATGTTCGACCGGCGCGGGTTCTTCGTCAATCCGTTCACAGGGGATGAGATGCCCCTCGGAACCTGGGACGTTGAGGAGTATATCGAGGGGAAAATACGGGACTGTATATATCCTGAAACAAGGATCATATATTCGGTTCCCCCTGAGCAGCTTTTCAATAAGGTCTTGTTCATCGAAAAGCAGGGATTCACGCCACTTTTTAAGGCTGAAGATATTCTCAGCGAGTTACACCTGGGAGTTATATCAACATCCGGATTCGGCACGAGAGCGTGTAAGATGCTGATGCAATATTACATCGGCCGAGGGATTGTCGTCTACGTCCTGCACGACTGCGATATTGCGGGGTATTTGATCGCCGACAAGCTAAAGCATGGGAGCAAAACATTTCCCTACCCGCTTGAAGTGACCGATATCGGACTCACGGTTCAGGACTTAGGTGAAAAGGGACTCGACAAGCTGTATCTCGCTGAAACGGTAGGGTACAAGACACGGCAACCGTTGCGCCAAGTCCGTGATCCGGAGGCGCGCGAGTTCTTCGATGTGGATGGTGAACTTACAAGTGAAAACTATGAGGCGTACTATGGAGATCACCACACGTATCGCCGGATTGAGATCAACGCGCTCACCAACGACGAACTGCTCGAATACATCAGGGATAAGATACACATGGCCCCGGTCATCCCAGATCATGACACCCTGGAAAACCACGTCACGAATCAATTTAACGACAAAGAGGCGTTAGTGAAGGAAGCGCTCTATAAGGCGTTCATCGAGCGGCACGATGTTTTGAGCGACGGCGACGGCGATGAGAACGTAAAAGAAGCGCTCAATGTGGATATTGTTGCGATTATTGGAGACATCATCAACGATGTGAACGCAAAAGAGGAATCACATTGGATTTATGCGCTCCAATCGCACAGCGATGAGGTAAAAAGTGAGATTGTTGAAAAACTCGTCGGCAAATTAGACAATGTATCTGGAGTAACAAAAGTGGCGATTTTACAGAAAAACCTATGACTAAATCAAAGACACGCTACATTCGGCTGAAGATCGGGCACTCGAAGGCGATACGGACAGACAGACAATGAGAACCTGCTACGAGGAATTTAGACGATAGCGGGGGTAGTGAGGAAACGTAGCACAACGATGGGATGGGAGAGGCGCGGAAATGGTCTGTACTACTATCACAAACGGCGCGTAGGCAGGCGTGTGGTATCCGAGTATGGCGGCCACGGAGAAGTGGCCCAGGCCATAGAAGCGCTCAGTGCTGATGACAGAGAGGTGCAAGCCCACTTACGCGGGCTATGGCGCCAGGAAAAGGCGGACGATCAGGTTATTGAGCGGGAGTTAGCCGAGACGGAGGAGTTGGTAAGGGCACTGGTGCAAGGGGCGTTAGTGACCGCCGGCTACCACACACATAAGGGGCAATGGAGAAAGGCGCGTCATGCGTGAAGACGGTAGTAAAGGTAGTAAAGGCAGTAAAGGTAGTGGATGACAAAAGGTAGTAAAGGTAGTAAAAAAGCCGTGCAGCTGCCGGCAGAGCTGCGGACACCCGAAGGAGTAGCCAGTAGCTTCGTTACCCTGGTGCACTCTGTGGACACGGAGAAGCCAAAGCAACAGGACATAGAAGCGCTCCGCGAGTGCCTGCGAGTGGTACCTGACCTTTGGCGGGGGCTCATGGACCTGGTAGGGGTCACCGAGGGCCTGGTCATGGGTGAACTGGACATTACGCGTAGCATGCGAGAGGGGCTCGAGGTGGGGCTCCAGCACCTCAAAGAGGAACTGGGCTACAGCACGGCGCCCATGCTGGAGAAGCTGCTCATAGAGCAGGTGGCCCTTTGCTGGCTGCGCCAGAACATCATGGAGATAAGGCTGGCGGGGCTGGCGGCGAATAGCGCCACCCTGGAGCAGGGCGAATACTGGGAGAAGCGCTTATCGGCAACCCAGCGGCGCTACCTGCGCGCCTGTGAGACGCTGGTGCGGGTGCGAAAGCTGGGGACACTGCCCCTGCAGGTGAACATAGCGGCCGCCGGCGGGCAACAGGTGAACGTGATCAACCCCACAGACGCGCGTAGCCTGCCGCTTGGCCCCTAGCCCCTAGGCCTAATTCACGGCCACACTCACATGCCCGCTCCCGGCGCCGCGTTAAACGAACTTCATCTAGTTTCATCTAGTTTCATCTAGTTTCATCTAGTCCCCAGGACGCTGCAATAAGCGGACTACAAAACGAACTTGAAACAATGAGGACGCAGGTTAAAACCCTGGAGGAAAAGGGTGCTATCTACACCGGACTTATTAACGATTTAATACCGATTTAAAGAGCGATAAGGAACACTTACGGAAGCAGCTTGAGTTAGTGACGTTACGGTGCCCCAGGGTTGGCTTCTGGGCTAGACTATTCGGTCAAAAGGAGGCTTGAGAGAGTGGAGATATTGGATTATAGGATTCAACTCTTGATTGTAATAATCGCGATATTCTTGATTGTGATACTAAGGAGCTGGTTGCATTACTGGTAGCGCTTGTATTTATTGGCGGGCTGTTGGTGGCTCGAAAAAAGAATAGGAATCATTAAGCCAACGTTCACCACTTGCATACGCATATGCAATTAAAACCGATGACTGCGATAGTTGTTCTCTTGCTTG
>JBAXDW010000134.1:0-4853 GCA_037140755.1 Methanobacteriota archaeon | reverse complement strand
ACAGTGTAGGTTACCATCTCATAGACGAGTGGATTCGTCTTCGAAGCGGAGATTGTGATAGTCGTCGGAACCTTAACATTCACAGTAACGGTGCCTACAGAAGCCCCATACCGACAGCTCCCGGCAAACTCTGCGTGATAGATGCGTTGGCCCTTGGAGCTAAACGCTTGGGTAAACTTATAAACGCCGTTTACAGTGTTGTGCGTGCCGTCCTCATAGCGCACGCCGTTTGTAGTGTGCCAGATTTTCACGGGCTTTGACAGTCCTATGCTGCCTGCCTCGGTCTTTTCGACGGTATGTCTGCTGCTTGTCGCCATCGAGAGCGCTGCAACAAGCGGCTCAAACATCTCAGCCAGAAACGGTCGAGCTGCTCACCGAGAGCCAGCGCCGGATCAGATCGATGGCGCTCATTCACGAGAAGCTGTACCGCTCGGGCTCATTAGCGGAGATTGATTTCGGTGATTACGTCGAGAGCTTCATTGACGAGCTCCTGCGGATGTACAACGTCCCGCTCGGTACCGTCACGATCACTACCGACATCGAGAACGTCCAGCTTGGAGTGGACACCGCTATTCCCTGCGCGCTCATCATCAACGAACTCGTGTCATACTCGTTAAAGTATGCGTTTCCCAACGGAAGGAAGGAGGAAGTCACCATCGCCTTAAAGCGTGAGAACGGGGAGCATACGTTGACCGTTGCGGATGATGGTGTGGGATTCCCCGCTGATGTGGACTTTCGAACGACTGACTCGTTAGGTATGCAGCTCGTTGTCACGTTGGTCAATCAGCTCGAGGGCACTATTGAATTGAATAGAGAGGACGAAACGGCTTTCGTCATTTCATTTCACGTTGACTAGTTTAGTCTAGTTTAGTTTAGTTTAGTTTAGTTAAAAACGACCTGATACCGAAATTGATTGCGATGATTCTTATTCGCGTTTTTACATGACAGAAAAATGAAAAATACGATGTTTCTGTCAGTGTGCAACGGGAATCAATTGCTGAACTCAAGGATATATAGATGCCCACGTCCAGGGCGATTCTCGTTGTGTTATAACAGAAAAATAATATATACAGCTTTTCTGTAAATATAAAACGCGAATGAATGCCGATGGACATTTGAAAAAGGCAGAGAGTATCTGCGCGAGCATCAAGAGATTGTGTAAAGACAACGGCGACGTGAACATGCCCTCTATAATCGAGCTGGCTTATGGGTGTGCCTTTCAATATCTAGCGTATGGGTGCCAGTACAAGTTTAACACGCACCTCGACACGCATGAAGGGCTTCCTAGGCTCCTTAGCGACCGAGGCGCTGACCAGGTTGCCGACGCTTTTCGCGAGCTGGACACGATCCGGCACGGCGGATGGTATGGAGGCAAGGGCAATGGTGGAACAGTCAAACGTGCCATCTCCTGTCTCGAGGTGATCATACAGTGGAGCAGTTGAGCGTCAACGCGTTGCACGCGGCACTTGAGTTCGCTCAAATCGGGAAGGAGATTCCGACGCTTCAGGCGATCATTCTGTTTGGCTCTGCGGCCGTGGGCGAGGTGCACAAAAAGAGCGACATTGATCTTCTTCTTGTTTTTGACACTGCGACCACCCCAGAGACCGGGGATGAGGCAAAAAGCATCTATCGACACGCAGCGGAGATCGAGCGCAAATACAAGCTTGAGAATCCTTTTTCGTTCGTCTTCCTCAACCGCGGAGAAGGTATCGATGCTGATTTTCTGTGGGAAGTGACCAAAAGCGGCTTCGTCCTGTACCTAAAGGCTGAAAGCGTGATCGGGCGTCGGGAGTTCTTGACTCCGTCGCTCATTTTTTCATACTCGTTTCAAAGCATTCAGCCAAAAGACCAAATGTACGTTAATCGACGGCTTTATGGATATCAGTCGAAGACGGTGCACAAGGGGAAGGAGTACGTCAATGAGAGGCCGGGGCTTGTTCAGCTGTACGGAACGAAACTGGGAAGGGCGGTTTTTATCATTGATGCGCGAAAGAGCGACGAAGTGCGTCGCTTATTCGATGAGAGAGGTATTTTACATAAAGCGTTAAAAATGTGGTCGACGGAGCAGGAGGCGCACATGATTGGTATTATGGAGATTGAAAAGAAGCGGTTTGCCTATCTAAATGCGTTATATGACGAATCGGACGGAAATAGGTTCTTGCACTATAAAAAGCAGGACATTGGCAGAGAAATTGGGCTTGATGCCAGCGAAGCCGACAATATTGTTGACTATCTCAGAAATGAGGGACTCGTTGATACCACAAAAGAAGAGGTAGCAATATCCCATGATGGCATAAAAGAGGTCGAAGCGGCGAGAAAAAACCCAGAGAAGCCGACTGACCATTTTCCCGTTAATATAATCCACGTCGGTCAAATGATCGGCTCGCAAATTGCGCAAGCAAGTCCCGGTGCGGCTCAGATGAATATTGTTGCGGTCGACGAACGCCGTGCGATTGAAGAGGATCTTACTTTGCTAAAGGAGGGGATACATCAACTTCAACTACCGCCGGAACAGGAGTCAGATCTGGAGGCTGAGATGGAAACGATTGAAGCTCAGATGAAGTCATCTAAACCCAAGAGAGAGATCGTAAAAGCAGCCTATGCGTCTATAAAAGGCATCTTACAATCGGCGGCAGGTGGGGTCGCAGCACAAATCGCCATTCAATTTTTGAGTAAGCTTCATTTTTAGAATAGCGAACATAGCGTCAACCGTGTATATTCTCTTTTGTCTAATACGAGCACCGGTCCTGGTGCAACTTCAGTTGGCGTAACTGTTGACTTGTGCGCTAAGCGCTGTAGCCATTTATTCTAAAACGATTACTCGAGCGTGGCCGCCGAAAAACTTTTATGGAAGTGCTCTACCAATTGGGAGGCGTACCAGTATCGGCTAGACCGTATGCACGTTAACTCAGCCAACCAAGAGAAATATCTTCGAAAAAAGAAGGTAGAAAAGATATTGACACTGTGATCGATCTGTTCATGTGACCATGATTATCGTGAATTAGTTAACGTGCGCGTTGTAGCTGCACCAAAGCTTTATGCGCACACAAAGAAATATATTATTAGAAGCACGGAGTGTCAAACGTAAATGTCAAAGCGCGTGAAAGTTCCCGTTGTTTATGAAGAGGGTGAGGACGGACATATTATTGTGAGTTGTCCTTTATTTAGAGCGTGCCGCACCCAGGGCTCAACCAGAGAAGAAGCGCTAATGAACCTGAAAGAGGTTATAGAAATGTGCCTCGAAGAGCTTCACGACGAGATGCCCACATATCGAGAAGAGGAACTTTTGCTTAATGCCTAAGCTCCATATACTAAACCAAAGGGCGAGACGCTTAAAAAAATATTAGATACGGTTGATTTTGCAGTTGTTAGGCAGAGAGGTTCTCACGTAAGAATGCGGCGTGAAAGCGACGGCAAAGTTGTCACTGTGCCTATTCACCCCTCACGCGACATTGACAGAGGGCTTTTACACAAGATAATTACTGTTGATTTAGAATGGACAACAGAGTATTTTATGGAGCTATACCACAAGTATCGCTAGTGAAGGATTTGATTTCTTTTTCCGTGTTCTCGCCGGCGACCACGGTATTTACTGTCGCCTCGTTCCACTTCTTCAGCGTTCCGGTAAACGTGACTGGCTCACCGTCGCCGCGAACGTGCAGAGCACGAGCGTCGCGACCAACACAACAACGATAGAAGAGAACAATCTTGAGAATTGCATAATTACCTCACAAATGTTTCGAGACGCTGAAGGACGTGTCAGAGGATATGACAAAGACCCCGGTTCAAATTGACGGCGAGAGGTGATATGGCTGCACTCTGTGTATCCGCTCCCAACGATTGCTCAACTGTGACTCGTGCAGCAGCCCATGCACCTTTTCCTCCGATATGATAGGGGGCTGCGAGCAGATCGCTTAACTTAATGTCCTCTTTGTTCAGTGCATTACACCGTAAACGTCTTCACTGGCGAGTAGCTCGGCTGATAGGACGCCGTGCCTATGAAGTGCCAGCGATACGAATAGGTGTTATGCGACGTCACCTTCTGAGAGACAGAGACGACGCCTCCCGTTCCCGTATTCTTGGTCGCGCCGGCGACGGTTGTCCACGATCCGCCCACGATCTTGCGTTCGAGGTGCACTGAGAGGCCTTTAAGACCTGAAGTGCCTGACTTCAAGGTTCCCGACACGGTGAACGCGACGTTCAGTTTGGGTGCCGTCGGTGAGGTGGCAATCGTTAAGGTCGTCAACGACGGACCAAAGGCGTAGAGCTTGTTATCATCGCCCCCCACGTAGACGACGCCGTTGACGACGGCTGGGGAGGAGTCAACCCAATCTCCGGTCGTGTAGCTCCATTTCTTGGCTCCGGTAGCGGCGTTGAGGGCGTAGACCTTGTTGTCATTGCTCCCTACGTAGACGATGCCGTTAGCGACGGCGGGTGAGGATGAAACATCGTCTCCGGTCGTGTAGCTCCATTTCTTGGCTCCGGTAGCGGCGTTGAGGGCGTATACCTTGTTGTTATTGCTCCCCACGTAGACGATGCCGTTGACGATGGCGGGGGAAGAGACGACCCAGTCACCAGTCCAGTAGCTCCAGAGCTTGGTACCGGTCTGGGCGTTGAGGGCGTAGACCTTGCCGTCTTCGCTCCCTACGTAGACGATGCCGTTAGCGACGGCGGGGGAGGATGAAACAGAGTCTCCGGTCGTGTTGTAATAGTCTCCGGTCGTGTAGCTCCATTTTTTGGCTCCGGTAGCGGCGTTGAGGGCGTATACCTTGTTGTCATTGCTCCCCACGTAGACGACGCCGTTGACGATGGCGGGGGAAGAGACGACCCAGTCACCAGTCCAGTAGCTCCAG
>JBAXDW010000133.1:0-4866 GCA_037140755.1 Methanobacteriota archaeon | reverse complement strand
CTACTTCGTGATGCCTAGCACACTTTCGTAGTAACGCCCTACCTACGCAAGCTGCTTTGAGCAGCGTTACGTAAGCTCCAACACTTGTTGCAGCCGCTCTTTGTTGAACCCGACGATTATAGTGTCATCTATCACAATGACGGGAAACGAATACCCTCCGGTTAGCCGATAAACCTCGCGGAGAACTTCTGTCCGTTTTTCACCAGTCAACAAGTCGACGTCAACGTACTCAAAATCAACGTTGTTGCCCGATAGAAACTCCTTTGTCATGCGACAATGTGGACACGTACTAAGCGTATAAGCCTTCACCTTCACAGGCTATCCTTTCATTTGGCTGCTATTTAAGGGTTATGAAGCGGGCGGCAAGCGCCAGCTCGCGTCGTTCTCTCGTATGCCGCGTCAAAAAAGATAGTGACAGGAAAAGTGCGAAATGCTGAAGTCTTCGTGGCAAGCCGGCCTTTCGTCGCTTTTGGCGGCCTGACGACGTGATGACTCGTTATGCATATTACGCCACAGGGTTCTTAAATGTGTGCGCGAATTACATGTCCTGAGTTGGTGTTGCCACATCGACGCAGGAGCTGTGCATGCACGCATTCACACGCGCAAACCACTTGCGTAACCAGGTCAAGGTTGGGACGAGCGGATGGAGCTACGACGACTGGGTAGGTCATTTCTATACGAGCGACGACAAACCAAAATGGCTTGACTACTACGCCACCCTCTTTCAAACGGTCGAAATAAACAGCACATATTATCGTGTCCCCAACCAGAGGCTTACCGATATCTGGATCGAGAAGGGCCTTAAGCACGAGGGGTTCCAGTACTCGCTCAAGTTCCCGCGATTTTATGAACTCAACGAGCTTGACGCCATGGCTTCCGAATTTGAGAACACCGTGGTATCTCCAATTCAACAAAATGAGCTGCTTGGTGCTGTTCTTATCCAACTAACTCCTTATGTCAAACGTATTGAGCACGGATATAGGACTGACAACTTAGAAAAGCTTGATACGTTCCTCAGCAAGCTCAATACAGACGAATATGCCTATTTCGTGGAGTTTCGACACGTCTCGTGGCTCGATGTGACGCGGCAAGATTTAGAGCCAGCAACAAAGGAGATGCTTGACCGCAACAACGTCGGGTTATGCATCGTCGACGGACCATCGTTTCCCACGGTGATAACGAACTCGGCAACAAGAACAGGTGCGTACGTTCGGTTGCACGGCAGAAACACGGAAGAGTGGTTCAAAAAACACAAAGGCGAGGACCCTGATCGGTCGATACGCTACGACTACACCTATACTCAGGAGGAGCTTGTACCGTGGAAAGAACGTATAACGAGGATACAAGCCGATCTAGGCAGCACAAAGCCGGCCTGGGTCTATTTTAACAACCATCCGCGCGGTAACGCGCCACGTAACGCGCTTATGCTCATGCAGCTTCTCGGAATGTCGCAATCTAAGGGCGAAACTGAGGAAAAAACTAAAGGCCCGGGTCCTACAACGTTGCAGGATTGGACGAATCGCTGATGAACGATTGAACGGGGTGCAGATCTTTTAGAGATCCGATTCAGTTTTTTGCTGCTTCACGTCTGTGGGGAGTTCATCATATGTATCATATACTGCAGCTGCCCCTTCTGAAACGACCACGAACTTTTCGTCTTCGGTTCTGAAGATTACTCCGTCTGCGAGGTCCGTTTCACTCGTCACCGCGGCAATAGCGTTTTTAGGTTTGCATCGATATTCTCGCACATCGAGGCCCGTTTTTTTCTTTACTAGGAACTTTTTCGCCACGTTTTCGCCTCCTTCCAGTTTATCTACATCTCCCTTCGTCGGGCTATGAGAATGGTCAACACGAATGCAATAACAAAGTACGCCACCATCACAACCATGCTCAATCGAATCTCGGGATAGTATTGCACAAGCGAAAACGATTGCGTGCCGGCGCTTGGTCCTTGGTAGGCCGTCGTTGTGAAAACTTTATCGGTTGGGTATGGGTTCTCGAATATATATTGTGAAATCCCGTTTGCGAACGTGACGGAGAACCACGGTTTGAACTTCGCTATTGAACCTACGGCGTCGATAATCGGTAGGATCAGGAAGAAGGTGAAGAACGTCAGGACGAGCGAGTACACCGAACTGCGCATTATCGCACTGAATAGGTAAGCGATCGCGAGGATACTGAACAAGTATACAAGCGAATAGACAAACGACAGGCCCGTATTCGCGGGTATGCTTCCATCGATCACCCGCACCGAAACTACCGCTATTGCGTAATAGAGCGCAATCGCGCCTACTGAAACGAGCGCGCTCGCGATGAACTTACCGAGAAATATCGCCGTTTTCCTGATCGGATTGGGAAACAAAAAGTACCCCGTCTTAGATTCATACTCCGATACGATCGCGTCGGCGCCAAAAAACGTTGCACTAAGTATAGAGAGGATACCCAGAAACGAGAGCATGTTCAAAGTAAACTGCTTCGGGTCTGTGGGATAAGCAGTGCCGATTGCGGGAGGGACGATGAGAAAAATGGCGCTAATAATAATAGTAAGCAAAACGATAGCGAGCAACCGCCGCCCGCGCAAGTATTTCAAGAGCTCGTACTTCGCTACAGTTGCGATCTGCCGCACGCTGTTCGGTGCCATCGTTACGCCTCCCCCTCAGGTATGAGCTGCAAATACACGTCTTCTATCGCCGCGTGCTGCGGCATATACGAAACGACTTTGACGCCCGTGTTCAAAATCCCCCTTAGCACTCTGAACTGCGCTTGGGGGCCACCACTGAAGCTGAGCTTTAGCGTGAGCGCTTCTATGCGCTTTGCGGACTTTATGTCCTTGAGTGCTTTGA
The DNA here is from genome assembly GCA_037140755.1 of Methanobacteriota archaeon. Classification (GTDB taxonomy): domain Archaea; phylum Halobacteriota; class Bog-38; order Methanoflorentales; family Methanoflorentaceae; genus Methanoflorens. The sequence continues at coordinate 2,023 of JBAXDW010000133.1, read as the reverse complement.
TCGCTTTGAATTCGGGCGGTGTTATCGGGTCGAGGGTGCTGACCGTCACCGTCACATCCTGTCCTGCTGTAAGGTTCTTCACGGAATCGTACGTCAAGAGAACGCCTCGATCGATGATCGCGACTTTGTCACAGACTTCTTGTACCTCGTAAAGCAGGTGCGAGCTCATCAGCATAGTGATGTCGGTTTTTTTGAGTCCTTTAATTATATCTCGCACTTCGACCATGCCGCGCGGGTCGAGGCCGGCCGTTGGTTCGTCAAGGATTAGTATTGACGGTTCGTGCAAGAGCGCTTGGGCAATCGCTAGTCGCTGCTTCATTCCCTTTGAAAACGTACCCGTGCGTTTGTCAGCGACATCAAGGAGCTTAACCTGCTCCAAGACAGCGTGTGAGCGCTCAGTAGTCGCATCAGCGCTGAGACCACGGATCGTTCCAATGTATGACAAACACTCGTTGGGGGTCAGTTGCGGGTAGAATTCGGGCGTTTCGACAACCGCACCGACTCCGTCCAGCGCTGCTTTCGGGTGGTGGATAACATCGATGCCGTTAAGATAGGCCTTGCCACTAGTGGCTCTGAGAAGGTTTGTCAGCATTTTAATCGTGGTAGTCTTGCCTGCTCCGTTAGGACCCAGAAATCCTACGCACACGCCGCGTTCAATAGCTAAACTGAGGTCGTCTACCGCGAGAAGCTGCTTGTACTTTTTCGACAAGTGCTCGATGACTATCGGTTCCATTGTTGATCAACCTTCTATGCGTGCCGCCTTTAGCATTCGCGTTGCAAAAATCTAACGAGCTGCTGTATATAGAGCGCACCAACCGTTTTATACATTTTGGTCGCTTGCTCGTCTATTAGCAGAAACACAAGATCTAGTTTGAAGTGGAGCGAGAGCTATGAATCGCATAACTGTTGTTCACAATCTATTCTGGTGGTTGTTTTCAAGACAAGCAGTTTGATGTAGCGTGCTTAGTACCTACAAATTGCCTCTCCGATCTAAAAATCAATGTAATTTGCCTGACAATAGGTTTATTATAAATAGGTCCGATAGCTTTGCTGCAGGGCTCGTGGTCTAGCTGGTTATGACGTCGCCTTGACATGGCGGAGGTCGCCGGTCCGAATCCGGCCGAGCCCATTCAGAATCGTCCTCTTTTTTGTTTTTGTGAACGCTAGCGCTTTCGTTTAAAATAAGAAGTAATTCTAGCTCACTGATCTGTGATTCAAGTACTTCAAAGCGTCGATCATGATCTGTTTCATGTTTCATTATACAGTTTTACACTTTCTCATCAGATTTCAAAACCATGTCCTAATTTTACACACCCTGCTTAGTGATAAGCAAAAACGCTCGTTTACCATGCGTTTAGTTTCAAAAACATCCGCTTTCATCGCCCTGTAACTCGCGTGAGGTTCTTCAATTCTAATCCTTTTTTTGTGCTCAATTCTTTGCTTTTTGTTAGACCCCCCGCATCTCAAAGTTCTCTATTTAAATCGCGATTTAAAGACCGCTTGATGCAGATACAACATATAACGTCAGTATCTCTTGTTTCTCTGCCTATTTGCAACCCGCTACCCGCTACTCTTCTCGCTACTCTTCTTCCAAATCGGGTGGGCCTCGGTGTTGAAGACGGCTTTCTCGAAGTCGAAGGCCTGGGATGGGGCGAATAGGAGGTAGAAGTATTTCATGGTCTCGGCCAAAAAGTAACTCTCCATCGTGTCAGTCTGGACGCCTGTGCGGACGTCATCGAGGGCGGCGAAGCCTGCGTTGGTCTTACACCGCTCTACCAGGCTATTGAAAAAGGTCGTACCCATCCGCCGATACTTCTCGTCGCCGGTGTAGTGGTAAAGGTAGTAGGCCGACTCGATGATCTCGGGCCGGAGTTGGTAGGAGCCGAGGACGACCTTCATTGTTTTGTAGTCGAGCAGTTCGGGCGCGGTGCCATGGAGGGTCCACATCTTGTAGCACGAATCTTCGAGGCGGGAGGCGCGGCCGAGGTCTCCGCCTAGCGCGAGGACGGCAGGGAAGAAGGCA
>JBAXDW010000132.1:0-4885 GCA_037140755.1 Methanobacteriota archaeon | reverse complement strand
AAGGGTTATTTATTCCAAAAAGAGGGTTCGTTCGAACAAGCACTCAATTGCTATAATAAGGCGCAACAGATCGACCCTGAGTTTGACCTACCTTGGTTCAACATGGGTGTATGCTATTCACTCATGAACGATAACGAAAAAGCTGAAGGGATGTTCGAGAGGGCGCTCTTGCTCGAACCCAACAACGCCGACGCTTGGTTCTACCGAGCAAACGCGCTTGCTAGCTTGGAACGCTACGATGACGCGGTTATCAACTACGATAAGGGTCTAGCGATAAACGATACCCGCGCCGCCGCGTGGGATGGTCGTGGACTCGCGCTCGCGAGTCTGTACAAGTGGTCAAATGCCTTAGAGAGCTTTGAAAAGGCGCTTAGCCTCGATCCCGACTATTTCATCTCGCATAACAATAAAGGTTACGTTTATTACAACCTGCAAAAGTTTGACGAGGCGCTGCAAAATTTCGACAAAGCCCTCGAGATTAGTCCAAGCTACATCCTCGCGTGGATAAACAAAGGTCTCGCGCTCGACAGTCTCAACCGTTTGGACGAGTCCATCGCGTGCTTGGACCGAGCGTTCGAATTGGATCCTGAGAACTTCTGGGTGCTCAACAGAAAGGGCTTTATCCTGTTTAGTGCCGACCGTTACGAAGAAGCGATCGCGGTTTTTGAAAAGGTGCTCGACGTAAACCCCGACGACACGTACGCGCTTTCGTTTAAGGGCCTATCAAACGATGGTCTCGGATATTTTGAAGAGGCCATCGCATGCTTCGATCGTGTGCTGGAAATCGATGAGAGCGATGAATTTGCATGGACGTCTAAAGGCAGTGCCCTTTTCAGTCTTAAGCGCTATGATGAAGCGATATCCTGTTTTGATCGCGCGCTCGAAATAGACCCGCAAAGCCTCGAAGCAGTGCAGTTCAAGGAACTGATTGCTGAGAAGCTGGCAGGCCTTCAATAAGAACGCTCAATACAGCGGCTGCTACACTATGGCCATGGCGCCATCTGCCACAGGCGCCACAGACTTCTTGACGTTAAACTCACGTGAGTTAGACATGCTCGGGCTTCTCAGCGCAAAGAAGTTTAACAAAGGGCGCAAGAGGCGGACGAATCTCGTCGCTAGCAACATGTTCGCCAGTTTGCTAGGGAGTATAGTTCGGGAACGCCACCACCCCTAGAAGCCCTCCCCGAAGTCCTTCAGGCGGCACTAGGGTTCAGTGCTGGCTAACTCAGCTAGGCGCTTATTGGCGCTGTCCCTGTAGACGCCTCCGTGATAGCAGATCACGGTTTCGATGTCGTATTTCGTAGGTTTTTTCAGCGATTTCAACGCGGTGTCTATATCGTATGCTGCCTGCGGGTTCGGCCCGCGCAACTCTCCGTCTGTGGCGACTAAGGCATCCCCGCTAACGAGGATTTTGCTCTGATTGAGGTAAAGGCAGATATGGCCGGGCGTATGGCCCGGGGGGGAAAAATCACCGTAATTCCTCTGCAGTATGGCAAGACCTCCTCATCAGCAACCGTCGTATTGACGCTCGCTTTGGGCGGGTTCGCAAACAGCGCTTCCGCCCGCTGCCGTTGGTCCTCAGGCAGAGACACCAACGTCTCCGACAGACGCTCCAGGTTCATCTTAATCAACGGCTTACGGCCTTCGATGTATGGCCTCTCCTCCTCGTGAGATAGCACTTCGACTTTATGAGAAGACTCCAAGACTACATCCGGCAAGGTTCCTATATGGTCGATGTCCTGATGGGTGATTATTACCTTGTCCAGCCTGTCGAACGGGATACCTGCCCTACCCATCGCTTCACGGATCTGTTGCAGTTGGCCGGGGAAGCCTGCGTCTGCAGCACCACCGTATAATCATCCCAGATGAGTGTGGGATGAATGATGCGGTGTCCCGTGAAACTTCTCACCGGTAATTCCAGCAATTCTACGCCATCGGCTAATCTCATTATATTCCAAGGCCCGTATAAGCCTTGGTTCACCTCCTTTGTTTTTGCTGCATGCTTTCGTTTCCATAACTATCTAGCATCTTACTCAAATCGTGCTTATGAAATACGCGTATAGGTTGGGTTTGTGGATCCCCTAGACTTTAGGAAAAACCTCGGCAGAGTCAACGACACGTTCACCATACAGGGCATAAACGTGTTAGAAGCAAAATAGAACACCTGCTCATGTCGATACCCGAAGTCGCCACTCATTTCAAATCGTTGTGTGCGGATCAGGCACTTTGATGAACAGTGCTACAACGTTGAAACCAGTTCTTTGATAATTTGGAACGCCCGGTCGATAGTCTGTTGACTCGCTGCGTAAGAGACTCGGATGTGCCCCTCGCCAAAGCTCCCGAATGCCGACCCTGGCACGACGATCACGCCGGCCTGTGCTAGCTTCCTAGTGAGGTCTAGGCTTGTGTCAAACGTGGCAAATCGTGGAAATACGTAAAACGCACCGTTGGGTTTCACGCATTCTGCTATTTCCTTAAGGTGCCCCATTACGGCGCTACGTCGCGTCCTGAATTCGTCAACCATCGATCTGACGCTATTCTGAGGGCCGGTCAATGCGGCAAAAGCGGCTTTTTGTGAGATCGAGGGCGCACACGCTTGAATGTACTGGTGCACCTTTAACATCTCTTCGACAATCGCGGCAGGCGCGATCGCGTACCCCAGCCGCCAACCTGTCATCGCATACGTCTTTGACACTGAATTGACGATGACGACGCGGTCAGAGTCAATGCTACCAGGACTGAAGTGTTCTCCTTCGTAGAGAATTTTGTCGTATACCTCATCAGAAATTATATAAAAGTCGTGATCTTTGGCAAGTTCGACAAACCCCTGAAGCTCGTCGTATCGCTGCACCGCGCCAGTAGGGTTTGCAGGTGAGTTAATGACGAGGACTTTTGTCTTTGCCGTGATACAATCCGCAACGGTGCTCGGTTGCAATCTGAAATCATCATCAGCCTTCACCCGAGCACTGACAGGCACACCACCCGCAACGCGCGTGAGTGGCGAATAGGCGACAAATCCAGGATCAGGGAGTATTACCTCATCGCCCGGATTGACCAAAGCTTCGAACGCCAGATGCAACGCCTCGCTGCCACCTGATGTGCATATAACCTGTTCCAGGCCAGCGTAGATTCCGTACTGCTCATAATAGCGTGCGATCGCTTCAATGAGTTCAGGAAACCCCTTGTTAGGGGTGTAACCGGTATATCCCGCGTCCAGTGCTCTTTTTGCCGCCTCTTTGATGTGTGAGGGGGTGTCGAAGTCAGGCTGTCCGAGACCTACATTTATAGCGTCTGGCTTGGTAAGCGCAAACATCTCGCGAATTCCCGAAAGGGAGATATGTGAAGTGCGTTCTGCCCACATCGGTTTCTCTCCAACACAAACGTCGAGTTAGCTAGTGTCCAAATTGCTAGTTTGCGCGTTGAACCCCAATAAACCTGTTTGCTGATAGCTTTGATGCTTCGAACTAGTTCGGGCAGGGCAGGAGCACAATATGCGAGTGTTGGTGAGCGTTCACAGTAGTCATCCGCGCGAAACTGTCTGCGTACTCAGACGCAGATTATGACCAATTATAATAAATGCCGCATAGGCCCCCAGCTGTCCTTTCGTGAGCTTAGTTCAATAGGTTTAAGTGAGTCGGACTCCAATATACAGTTCGATGCAACGCAACCGAATGGGCATTACGTTCGTTAGCACGTTTCCTCCTCGAGAGTGTGGCATAGCTACTTTCACACAAGATCTGCTTTTCAACCTCATTAATGAAAATCCTGATGTCAAGGCCAACGTTTGTGCGATTGATGGAAACAAGGATTCGAGCGCGTACGGCTGTTTGAGTCCGTTAATTTATCCTAAATCGCGGGTTGCGTTCGTCATCAAAGATACCGATCAAATTAGCTTCGTCGAGGCGGCGCACAAAATAAACTCGTCGCGCACCGATGTAGTAAACATACAACACGAATATGGGTTATATGGTGGATCGTGGGGCCGATATATCCTCGATTTCATGGAGGCTCTAGAAAAACCGATCGTAACGACTCTCCACACGGTCTTACCGGCGCCACCGGAAGAGGCCAAAGCGCTCACTCGCGAGATATACTGTCTTTCCGAAAATATCGTTGTACCAGGACATGCTGGTATCGACATCCTGAAGGGGGCGTTTGGCTTAGGGCCTGCCAAAGTGGAGGTCATTCCGCACGGTGTGCCCGACGTTCCGTTTATCAGTACGGAGCGACCGAAGAAGAAGCTAGGGCTATCTCGAAGGTTCGTAATAGGGTCATTCGGGCTGCTCCATCCCGCTAAGGGTATCGAGTACGTCCTTCAAGCGCTGCCTCAGGTGATTTCCGACAATCCCGAAAGGGACGTCGTCTACTTGATCGTTGGAGAGACTCATCCAAATGTCGTGAAGAACGAAGGTGAACGCTATCGCGAACGTTTGAAGGAGACTATAAGAACTCTGGATTTGGAGCATAACGTCAAGTTTGTCGACAGATATCTCACCAACCGAAACCTGATCTTGCATTTCCTCGCGACAGATATCTGCGTGCTACCCTATCTTGCTAGAGATCAGATCTCGAGCGGCGTACTTTCCCAGGCAGTAGGTTGCGGAAAGGCCATCATAGCAACGCCGTATCTGCACGCAATCGACGCGTTAGCCGACGAAAGAGGCCTGATTCTAAAGTCGGGTGAATCGCCGGAGATAGCGGAAGCGATCACCATGTTGATGCAGAATGACCGTCTGAGACGGGAGATGGAGATAAGGACGTACATGTATGGTCGCTCAATCACGTGGAAAGAGGTGGCGAGAAGATACAAGGAACTCTTTACCACGCACTACGTCAGACGAGGGTACAGCAAGACTGACTTCCCTACATGCAAGGGCGATGCCGA
>JBAXDW010000131.1:0-4895 GCA_037140755.1 Methanobacteriota archaeon | reverse complement strand
GCAGGGGTCGACGATAACGCAACGGGTCGCGAGTATCTGGGACTTTTTGGCAACTATTACCACCTCGATGGCCAGACGATAAAGCGCAGGATCGACGAAGTGCTGGAGCTAATGGAGCTAGAGGATGCCGCTGACCGATTGGTCAGCACCTATTCAGGCGGTATGCGGAAGCGACTCGAAATTGCGACAGCCCTCATCAACAAGCCTAAGATACTCATTTTAGATGAACCGACCCTCGGGTTGGACGTCCAAACGCGCCTTCGCATATGGGACTACATCCGCGAAATCAACAAGGAGGATACGACCATTCTTCTGACCACGCACTACCTCGAGGAGACCGACAAGCTCTGCGACCGTGTTGCGATCATAGACCACGGGAAGATCGTCGCCCTCGGAACGCCCGACGAGTTGAAGGGCGAGATCAGTGGGGACGCAGTGACCCTCACGCTTCCCCTTCAAGACCCTGATCAGCACGCGAAGACGATCGAACGCGCGAAGCAGCTCCTCTCATCGCAAACCTTTGTCAGGGACGTCGTGGCGAGGGACGACGGCCTCAATGTCTACGTCGACGAAGGGAGCTCTGCAGTACCTCAAATCTTGCGCGTGCTCGAAGAAGCGGACGTGAAAGCGGAGGGCATTACCCTCACCCGCCCGTCGCTGGACGATGTCTTCGTTAAATATACGGGCAGGACGCTCCGAGAGGAGAAGGGGGCAGCACGCGGCGCGCTCGGTGGCGTACGGCCGAGAGGGGGGAGGTGATACAATGCCGTTTGTCCGGGATACGTTGACCTCGCTGACGCGGCTCCTGCGCACCTTCACGCGCTCACCCTTTTATGCCTTCGTTTATCTCGTTCAGCCCCTCATATGGCTCCTGCTCTTTACGCAGATTTTCAAAAGCGTGACGATGCTGCCCGACTTCCCCACAAGCAGCTACTTACAGTTTTTCGCGCCAGGCCTGATTGTGACGCTAGCGGTCTTTAACTCGAACTTCACGGGCTTTGCGCTGCTAAACGACATTAATTTTGGCGTCCTTGAAAAGGTGCTCGTGACGCCCGTTAACCGGTACTCCTTGATTCTTGGCACGGTGCTCTATGTAGCGGTGACGGGAGTGCTCCAGGTAGCGGTCGTGCTGATCATCTCTTTTGCCCTCGGTGCGACATTGGTAACCGGCGTTGGCGGAATCCTTATAACGATCGTCATCGTGAGTCTGCTAGGAATCGGTCTAACGAGTCTACTCGGCGCGCTCGCATTGCGTGCGAAGCGGGTCGAACCGTTGATATTTGTGTCCAATTTGATTACGCTGCCGCTCATCTTTCTGTCGAGCGCGCTGATTCCGGCATCTCTGACCCCCGACTGGGTGCAGACCGCCATGAAGTTCAATCCCGTCAACTACGCGGTACTGGCGGTGCGGCCGCTCTTCCTCACTGGCTACGACTGGAACGCGATCGGGGTCGGTCTCGTTATACTCGGTGCGTGGGCGGCAGCGGGGATAATCATCGCGGAATACGCGTTCAGGCGATTCGGCGACTAATACAAGGCGCTTGCGCTAGACGCTGTGGCGATCAGTTTCAAGGAGAGGATTTCTCAAGCGAGCGACGAGAAAGAAAAACGTAAGAGCAAAGTAGCCCACAGACGGGCAGCTCTTAGTGCTGAGTTGGGACAATCAAGACCTCTCCTTTGAAGCCGTCGACCGCAACCGTCGTGCCGTCGGCAAGGTTACTAATGCCTCGAAGTGATACGACAGCTGGCAAGCGATACTCGCGCGCAACAATGGCCGCGTGAGAAAGCATACCGCCTGCGCCTGATATCACTGCCCCCGCGTGCACGAATAAAGGGGTCCATCCAACATCCGAATACGGGATTACTAAAACGTCGCCGTCTCGAATCTTTTTAAAGTCCTGCACCCCTCTCACTGTCGTTACCCGCCCCTGATAATAGCCAGTAGAGGCGGCGACGCCTTTCAACCGGTGAAGTACCTTCTTTGGTTGCAGAGGGGGGGCCCCTTCTCCTATTATTACTTCAGGTAGCATAATGTCAGCGTATGTCGCCATTTCCGCCTTCCGCTCAGCGACGGACTGGCGGTTCTTTTCTGGCGTCGTGTGCATCGAGACCGTGCGCTCAACCTCTTCAAAGGTGAGATAGAAAATGTCATTTGGGGCTTCAAAAACCCCTCTCTTCGCAAGGACTTTGCCAAGCTGTAAGAAATAATCGCGAAACAGCCCAATCCCGTACGCATAAAGGAAGCCAATTTGCTCTTTGTACAATGTCACCTTGGCCACTTGCTGGTAGAGCAGACGTTCTGTTCGTCCAGCAACGTGCCGGGATGTTTGCTCCGAAAAGGGGGGCACGTCTTTAGCGACTAGCTCGTGCGGACTATAATCTGGAATCAACTTGATAATGTGCTCGGGACTCTCCTTCCAAGGCACTTTATAGAAATCATTGCCGCTGTCACTTACGTGGCCAAAAGTGTTCAAAAACTGCGTCAGGTGCATGAAAAAATCGTGTAACTCATTTGAATGGGCGAGGTCTCCATAAGTCATCTCTCTTACTTTTTCTTGAGTCTCTCTTGGTAACGTGAGAAAAAGGTTGTGCAATTGGGCGAGATGGTAGCTCGGATCAATATCTTGCCGCTTCGCTTGCAAGTCTTTGAAATCAAAGGCATTGACCGACGTTGGACCGCGCACAAGTCTTTTTACAAGCACATCGACAAGCCCTAGAAGCAGCTGAGAGGTGATGACAAAGTATGAAGCTTCCTTGTTTGCAGTCATAAGCTTATCTACACACTCGATGAGCTCGCCCTCGCTTAGCGCCTCTCGGGACACTGACGCGAAGCGTTCATATACTATCCGCTGTCGCACCAAAAAAGCATCCATGGCTTTCAGGATTCTGACCCTTCGGGCAGCAAACAAAAGCGCCCGCGGTAAGTACTTAATCGTTTTAAAGTTAGGTCTCGGCCTAGGTGGATCTGCACCAGGGACGTCAATGCCGAGCAGTAGCTCGATGGATTCACGTGGCATCCCCAGGAGTGCAAAAAGGTCCCCGATCACACCCATATTAAAGTAAGCCCGGTAATAGAAGGCGTGTGCCAACTGGTCAATATTGATGCCCATCGCTGCGTCACCAATAAGCTCGACGAAGAGCCGCTTCCAAGAGCTGTTGACCGTCGGAACGTTTATTGACCACACAAGCGGCTTAATCATGCCGGGCAGAAACTCCTTCGCGATCCTGTTGCTATAGATGTTCACCCCTTCTATTGTAGTCAGCTTGCGTAGTTGTAGCCAGAACAGCATCTCCCCGTCATATGCCCACTCTAGATTGACCGCGCCGCCATAATAGCGCTCGGCTCTTTTGGCTCCCCTCACCACTTGTTCGATTATAGGGAGATCTGCCTCTCGTTCTGCAGGTTCTTCCGTCCATCGTCCCCATTTATAGACCCACTTGTCTGGTGTCTCGCCATGAGAGACCAGCTGCGTTCCAAGCCCTTGAACCGTTTCCACGATCACTTCATCTAATCCTGTCGAGGGATTCTTCGAAAACACCACCCCGGACAATTGCGGTTCTGTCATCTCTTGAATGATAACTGCCATGCGAAGATCGCCTATGGGTGCGCCCGTTTTTTCCGCGTACGCCCTAACCTTGTCGCTTGACGTTGACTGCAAGACGGCTTCTATAGCCTCAACAAGTCTCTTGAGGCCTCGCACGTTCAAGCAGCTTTTGAATTGGCCTGCAAAAGAGTATTCCACACCGTCTTCGACGTTCGCTGAAGAGCGTACGGCATAACTGCGCTCACTCACAAGCGCAGCGAGCTCCTCGGCCACTTGCCCTAACACCTCGGGGCTTCCGGCACGGTATCGTTCGTAAGCTTCAAGGCCGCACACGTATGTGTGCGGGATGGTGAACCTGTGCGCCTTAAGATAACGCAAACTGCGCGCTTTGCCTCCTATCTGAGCACCATCGGCGCGCGAGATCTCTCTCACGTATGCTCGTCTCACGCGCGGTTTAGCCCCCTCCTCCACGGTAAATATTCAACGTCGTCGTGCCTCTTCCTGTATTGTAGCAGGAAGAGAGAGGCGGTGCACAAGCCAAAAAGCACCCAACCTACTGTCTGCTCTGTAAAGAGCAGGATAACGGGCAAGAGCGCTTCCGCGATTATGGGTACACGTTGTTTATCTTTCAACAACCAGTATGTAACCCCAATCGTAATGCAGAAAACGATCGCTGAGGGAGTTGAGAGTATCAGCAAAGCGAATCCTTGCATAGTACTGCCCACGCTCCCTCGACCCCTCAAAAAAACTGGGAACAATGTACCTGCAAACGCTGAAAAAACCAACAATAACACGATATCAATGCTGCCCCCGAAAAGCACGTCGGCTGCTGCAATACACACCAAGACTTTTGATACCTCGCCGAAAACCGTGAGGAATCCTGCAATCAGGCCTCCAACGACAAACGCGTTTGATACCCCAACGTTTCGGCTGCCCGCTTCATAGATTCGTTTGCCCGAAGCGAGGTAAGTAAACACATAGCTGAACGGTATCGCCCCATAGAGGTAGCATGCGGCCGTTACAGGGAAAAGGAGAGCGTCCATTACGTGTAATAAGACCGCTATTATATAAGATTTGACTTTGACTCGTTTTATCCTGAGAGCTGTGGTAAGCGGGCATACACGACGCTGTATCCGCATCAAATACCTCTCTAAAAATGAAAACTAATTTCAAGGGGAGAGAATTTAATCAGCGAGCGACGAGGTTAGTTCGCCTCTGCCATCCGTTTTAAGAAAAAAGAACTAAGAGGGTAATGATGACTCTCCCGAGTGATAGCTATTTCATGTGTGGCAAGTTGTTGGTTGTGTCGCTCCGAGGCACAAATACATCACTTAGGCATCAATACTGAAT
>JBAXDW010000130.1:0-4938 GCA_037140755.1 Methanobacteriota archaeon | reverse complement strand
AGGACGTTTACACTATCTCAGGCATCGGGACTGTGCCCGTTGGAAGAGTCGAAACGGGAAAGATGAAAAAAGGAGACAAAGTAATATTCGAGCCCGCAGATGTCCGAGGGGAAATCAAATCAATAGAAATGCACCACGAAGAGATTCCAGAGGCTGCACCAGGGGATAACGTAGGTTTCAACGTCCGCGGAGTGGCCAAGAAGGATATTAAACGTGGCGATGTTACCGGACATCAAGATACCCCTCCGAGCGTCGCAAAGGAATTTACAGCCCAAATTGTCGTTTTGCAGCATCCGAGTGCAATAACTGCAGGCTACACGCCCGTGTTCCACGCGCACACCGCGCAGGTTGCGTGCACGTTCACTGAGATAAAGGCAAAGCTCGACCCTAGAACGGGACAAGTCAAAGAATCCAATCCAGACTTCATAAAAACAGGCGACGCAGCCATTATTCAAGTCCGGCCGACAAAGCCCTTTGTGATAGAGAAAGTCAAAGAAATACCGCAATTGGGACGCTTTGCAATTCGAGATATGGGACAGACTATCGCAGCAGGTATGTGTATCGATATCGTCCCTCGCTAGTAACAAGGTTTAATGCAAAAAGCAAGAATAAGGCTGTCGGGAACGAGCCCAGAATTGCTCGATCACGTTTGTGAACAGGTCAAGAACATCGCCGAAAGAACGGGAGTGAACCTTTCTGGTCCAGTCCCGCTTCCTACTAAAAGGCTCAGAGTGGCCACACGAAAGAGTCCTGATGGAGAAGGCACGGCAACGTGGGAGCACTGGGAAATGAGGGTTCACAAACGACTAATCGATCTTGATGCTGACGAACGTGCCCTCCGGCAGCTAATGCGGATACAAGTCCCAAAAGATATCAACATCGAAATTGTGCTAAAAGGCTAAGACTTACTTGTTCGAGTTGATTTTGCTTTTAATAGGCAGTCGTCTGATCTAGCGTAAGAACTTGCGGCCGAGGTAGCCAAGTGGACTACGGCGCCAGCCTTGAGCGTGCCTTTTGTGGTTCAATGGCAGCTGGTGAGGCTTTCGCCTCGCAGGGGTTCAAATCCCTTCCTCGGCGCTTTTATTTTGTGACACCTTTTTCCCAAGGCTTGATAATACATAACTGTTTGTTTACTTCATCTATGTCAACGATCGAGTAACTAATGCCACGCCTTTCAAGAAAATCGATGAAAAAGTGCTCAAAGTAAGCGGTTTGGTCCTCATTAAATCTGGTCGCTGCGAAAACAAACGCCATCATATTCTGGCAGAAACGCGACGCCAGCCAGTGATAGTCGTTATCAGAAATGTGGTACTTAACGGATGGTTTCTCTTTAGCCGACTTGGACTTGAACAATGCCATACTGTCGCCTAGCAAGTTTCTATACCTACCACTGCGTTCTGCGTTTAAATAAATACGTTCTCGAAGCACACAGAAGCTGGTTTTGTTGGATTCGAGCAGCGAGAATGAAAATAATAGCAGCGATATCATCGCGCTGCAAGTTCCGGGCGACGTCTCTCAAGCGAAGCATTTCTGAATTCTCAAAGGCACTTTTTAGTGTGGATCCTATGAAGTCTTGAAAACCAGCCAGTACGCACATCCGCTGCAAGACCATATACGGTTGATTTAAAATACCAAAAACTCATAGGTAGTTCAAATGAGCGATGAAATTCGGTTTGTGATTCCAAAGGGCAGCTTGGAGGAACAAACAATCAAATTCTTGAAGCTAGCAGACTTAGAAGTCATCCGAAAAAGCCCGAGGGATTATAACCCACAGATCAAAGATTTCAGAATTAGTACTGTGAAAGTGCTAAGACCTCAAGAGATACCCCAATATGTTGCTGAAGGCTACTTCGATCTTGGCATAACTGGACTCGACTGGGTACGCGAGACCGGAAGTGAGGTGCGAATCGTCGCGGAACTGCCCTACAGCAAGACAGCATCTGAAAAGGTCAAAATTGTGCTCGCAGTTCACGAACAATCAACGGTAAAAACACCGCTTGATTTGAAGCAAGGCAGCAGGATTTCAACAGAATACCCAAACCTGGCAAAGCAATATTTCGCACAGATTGGTCTATCAGTTGACATATTCTTATCGTACGGTGCCACCGAAGCTAAGGTTCCAGACATCATGGATGGTATTGTCGAGCTAACCGAGACAGGTGAGACTCTCGAGAGGGGCGGTCTCAAGGTGATTGAGGTCATTCTGGCATCATCAACTGTGCTGATTGCCAATAAAAAAAGCTACCTAGCTAAGCGTCGCTCAATAGACGATATCAAGACGCTCATATTAGGTGCCATAGACGCCCAAAACAGGGCGCTAATCAAAATGAATGTGCCTGAAAAAAAACTCAAAGAGATTATTGCACTATTGCCTACTATGAAAGCTCCCAGCGTTGCCAAATTGTTTGAAGCAGACTATTACGCGGTAGAATCTGTAGTAGCAAAAGAACAAATCAATGAGCTAATTCCAAAGCTAAAGCAGCACGGAGCGGAAGACATTTTAGAGTTGTCAATAAGCAAGATAGTAGATTAACGGGCCCCATTCCTACGAAGATGAATAAAAAGGTTATAGCGCTCCCGATCCGGTTGCGCTCGTGCGCACTACTGGCCCTAGTTGCAGCGACGCTCCTAGCTAGCTTAGCTGGTTGCGTGACCGAACAGCCGGGCAACGAAAAAACGTCTCCAGCAATCAATCCAGTTAATGTGACACTTACATATTGTCATATCTACAACAACACATCATATCTCACGGGCATTATTACGAACGTGGGCGCACAGAACCTTGTGGACGTTAGTCTTTACGCTGAAGGATATGCAAACAACACCACGCTGGAGCGGGGCAACGCAGGTCCAGAAACTGGAGTCAATTCCAACATTCTCCCTGGAGAGGCCTCACCGTTCATGATCAAAATGTCGCCAGTAGCTTTAAGCGCTACAAACACCACCCACCCCACTCGGACACACGTAACATCAGCGAACTTAACATCAAGAACCTCTACAAGAAATACCACCTCCAATAGGTCGACAAATCAAACAAGTGCTAAGCAACTGAAGAAATGCGATTTGCAATATAAAATATTTCCAGAATATAAGCTCTTAAACGCGACCCCGTACGCGCTTGCCATCGCGAATAACAAAACCCGTTTTTCCAACCGGACGATTAGTGTCAGCGGCGAGGTCTACAATGGAGGAACTGAGGACGTCAATTCATCCTTCGTAGCAGTTGCATTCTATGGAAATGACGGATACGTCCTAGGCGTTTTTGTAGGCAGTACGCAAGGAGAGCTAACTCCAAAAAAAACTACTCCATTTCAAATCGATATCCCGACAGGCAGTTTTTCGATTTCGTCAAAGAACGTAGCTAGAACTGAGGTTTATGCATATAAATTGACTCATTGACCGCTCAAACCGGGCTCACGAGAACCTGATCGTCAACGACCTCGAGCTTAGTTCGCCCTCGAAGTCTTCTGTCTTAAAAACCCGCTAACACACGCGAATCGGCAAAAAGACTTCAATATTGTCTTCATCACTAGTATAGGTCCCAACAACACTATACCACGCGTTGCTTGTTCCGCGCCTGTAATTTCAACCAGCGTTATCGTTTCTTCTTTGATGCTTGTCAAGACGCTCCCGGATGCTTTATTTAGTGGAAAAGCGCGCTCTATACAAAAAGCCTCTATGCACTTTGCAGGTATCACTATAGTTGTAAAATCGCTGTTACAGCGATACCTCACTTTACCCATTAACATAAGGCGCCCCCCGACGATTTAGTACAAAACCCATATCGCGCTAATATTCATAACAAACTCAACGAAACGTTGCTAAATATCAAAAAAATAAACCAAAGGTGGGCTTTTGCGTACCGCTTTCGAGCTGCTTGTTCCTCGGAAAGCTAGCTAATATTTAGCTCCCGATCAAAGAAATGAAGTTCGAATTTTAGACCAAGTTCCTGAAGCGCATCGTTCGCTTTACTTCTCGTTTTTTCTGGCAGTATCAAAACGATTCGGTCAACATCTAGACTCTTGAGCTGAAGCCATTTCGCTAAGAGCTCATCTGTTATCTCGCCCTCAACTGCGACTTCCGAAATCACGGTAGGGGTATCGCTTGACAGGAACGGTTTAACGCTATAAACTTCATAGGCGATGAGATCTGGGTACACGTCGTCGATACTAGCAACCTTATTCCCCATTACGTTCATGACAACTTTGTATTTTTTAAATATTGTCTCAGCTGCTTTTCTAACAACTTCATCGTGAAGGGTTTCTGCCTTCGAAACACTCGGAGTGGACATACTTACCATGTTAAGATCTTCACTACTTACGCTTTTTGGCTTATCTTTTTCAGGGCTCTGATGGTGACGACCACCTAATCGCCTTCTCGTTCGACGGGCGCCACATTCGACGGCGCGGCGAAAGTCTCAGCTACGACAATTTGCAGATTTGTAATTTCGTTGATTCTAATAGCGTAACAAAATAATTTCACTACATAGCTATTTATTGAAATCTCCAAAAATACACTTTGTTCTTCTCAAAGGTGTCCTTAATGCGTATAGATGAAATGAATAAGAAGATACTATACCTGCTGCAGCAGGATGGCAGGATGACGTACAAAGACATTGCCAAAGCGATAAATAGGTCAGAATCTACAGTGCGCGACAGGATATCAATTATAGAGGACGAAGGAGTCATAAGGGGGTATTCCGCAATCGTCGACCGTGGAAAGGTGGGACTGCACTGCTGTGCTAGCGTCTTTGCAAAAGCTCCCTTAGAAGAGCTCGACTCTCTTTCGAAGAAGTTAGCCGAATTTGAAAATATTTTTCAAATAGACTACGTTAGCGGCGACCATAATTTACGTTTCACCGTTGCGGCTCTTGACTATTCTCAGCTCAGAAGCGTGATGAATAGCCAAATAGCCGACCTCCCGCTCGACATAAGGCAA
>JBAXDW010000129.1:0-4974 GCA_037140755.1 Methanobacteriota archaeon | reverse complement strand
CTAAGTCTCAATATCCTCAACGAAAGCATGATAGCTTAAACGGACCTTGCCCCGCAGCGCAAATTCATCAAACCATGTTGAGCGTGAACTTGATTTATGGCACGTACGGCGAGAGTGGTATCCTCACCAGCGTTAAAAACACGCTAAAAATGTTGAGGCTGCTTGAGTACGAAGGAGTGCACTTCTACAAAAACGCATTCAAGATTTGCGATGTGCTACACGCTCACACATTCGGGCCGATCGCTCTTTTTTTAGTGCTCGTGCATAAAGCGCTACACAAAGCTGTGATATTACACGCGCATACAACGCCACAAGACATCGCGAATAGTTATTTTGCGGCAAACTTGGTCAGCCTCTGTTTAAAAGGGTATCTACACCTCTACTATAATCTGGCAGACGTCTGCATCGTACCTTCTGCGCACACGAAGGACGTATTAATAAAAACGCTCAAAGTTAGACGGCGAATTGAGGTTATCAGCAACGGTATTGATTCAAGCTTATACGTATGCAATGAGAAGCGCGCTACGGAGTTTAAAGCGGATTACGCTTTGGACGATCGACCTGTTGTACTCTCAGTAGGGTTAGTTTTTTTGCGAAAAGGCATCGTTGATTTTGTTTCCGTTGCCAAGAAGCTCCCGAATTTTCAGTTTGTATGGGCCGGGAGGATCTTAACGTGGCCATTTTTTCCTCACGCTGCTAGAAAGGTGGTTGCAGGCGCCCCCAAAAATGTTCTTTTTACCGGCAGAGTGAGAAACATTTGCCAAGCCCTCAGTGCAGCAGAAGTCTTTGTTTTTCCCAGCTACGAAGAGAATCAAGGGATTGCTGCTCTTGAAGCAGTTGCTTGTGGATTGCCTTTAATCTTGCGAGATCTACCTGTGTATAATGATTTCGTCGATGGCCAGAACTGCGTTAAATTCACAACGAATGATGAATTCGAAAGCGCAATCAAAGAGCTCGTAACAAATAAATCAGTTGCAAAAACGTTAGGCGAAAACGGGTGTAAAATTGTTCAGGACCACGATGTCCACGCACTGAGCAAAAAACTGCTTAAAGTCTATCTAACCGTGAAGCGGGCTTGATTCTGCATACGTGCGTGGCTCAGCGTCAAAAGGAAAGCTATATAGCTCAAATGTCCACTACTAGCTCTGTTTAAAAAAAGCAGAGGAATCCGAATTGCACGTAGGTGAAGCTTTAATTGGTAACGATCCTGAAATGGCCCACATTGACCTCCTCATAGGCGACAAGAATGGTCCAGTCGGGCAAGCATTTGCTAGTGGATTAACGCATCTCTCCCGTGGGCACACTCCCCTTCTTGCTGTAATAAGGCCAAATTTGCTGACAAAGCCTGCAACACTGATCGTACCGAAGGTGACAATACAAGACTTAGAACAGGCGGCGCGGGTTTTCGGTCCCGCCCAGGCCGCGGTTGCCAAAGCAGTTGCGGACGCTGTCGAAGAGGGAGTCATCGCAAAAGAAGCATGCGAGCAATATATACTAGTCGTATCCGTCTATATTCACCCTGATGCACGGGACTATGAGAAGATCTACCGCTACAACTACGGTGCCACAAAACTGGCCCTGAAACGAGCACTGAACGACTTTCCATCGGTGGAAAAGGTGCTATACGAGAAGGACCGGTCGCTTCACCCAGTGATGGGATTCAAAGTTACTCGTCTGTGGGATCCGCCGTACCTGCAAGTAGCATTAGATTTGACAGAGTTAGGCGCTGTTTTGAACGTTCTAGAGCAACTTCCGACAAGCGACCATATCATTGTTGAAGCGGGAACGCCCCTTATCAAACGCTATGGGTTGGGTATAATCAGAGAAATGCGAAAAGCACGACCGAACGCCTTTATCGTAGCTGACCTAAAGACCCTTGATACTGGGAACCTGGAAGCACGGTTGGCCGCTGATGAGGCAGCTGATGCAGTTGTGGTCTCTGGACTTGCGCCGACATCAACGATCGATAAGGCCATAGAAGAGGCAAATAAAACCGGTATCTACGTAATTATAGATATGCTAAACGTAGACAAGCCGGAAAGCGTGCTCAAGGCGCTGAAGAGCCAGCCAGATATAGTAGAACTCCACCGGGCAATCGACGCCGAAGACACGGCGCACGCGTGGGGAAACATCTCTCATGTCAAGAAGTACGCAAAATTAGTCGCTGTAGCTGGGGGGATACGAAAAGATAACGTAGAGGATGCTTTGAAGTCGGGAGCGGATATTCTGGTAGTCGGACGTGCGATTACGGCCGCACGAGATGTGGAAGGTGCTGCACGCGTATTTCTCGAAGGATTGAAGCAGAGCGATATCGATCAATATAGGGTAAAGACTGACTTCTAGGTCAACCTTACGATGTCCGTCATACGTTTCACCTTATCTTAGACACGTTTTTGATCTTATCAGACACAAGTGCTCAGAGTCAACTTGCGCCGTCTAGGCGTGCTGCCGGCAAAATTGAGAACCGATTAACGGGTGCTCCGCCAACGAATTATATGCACTTACGCGACTCAAACAAGCTCAAACGGAGGTATAAGTGTGAAAACGTTAATCGTAATAAATTTCAAAACGTATGCAGAGAGCACGGGGGATAACGCCCTTCGACTCGCAACTATCGCAGACAAAGTGGCAGCAGACTCAGGCGTCACAATGATCGTCGTCCCACAGGCAGTCGATGTATCCCAAGTAGCGCGCCAAGTAAGCATTCCGGTCTACGCACAGCACGTAGACGGGATTCAATTTGGGGGTAACACAGGACAGATACTGGCTGAAGCGCTTGCAGCGGCCGAAGCTCGAGGTACGTTGATAAATCACTCTGAAAGGCGCCTTCTATTGGCTGAGATAGACGCTGCAAATCAGGCCGCTAAGCGGGCCAACTTAACCACAATAATCTGCACCAATAATATTATGACGACCAAAGCAGCCGCTTCGCTACGTCCCGATTTCGTAGCGATTGAGCCTCCTGAACTGATTGGTACGGGAATACCTGTGTCAAAAGCGAATCCAGAAGTGGTTACAGGGGCGGTTGAGGCTGCCGCGGGCGTGAAAGTCCTCTGTGGCGCCGGCATCTCAAAAGGTGAGGACGTGAAGGCCGCAATCGAGCTTGGAACCGATGGGGTGCTTCTTGCTTCAGGGGTGACTAAAGCCGCTGATCCAGAGGCTGCTCTGCGAGGTTTGGTTGAGTTTGTCTAAAGAGAGAAGTTATAAAGCAGAGGTCGACCTGTGGAAAAGCCTAATGAGGTCACCAAGTAAAAATCGTACCCCTAAGATGCGGTCACAAGCGAACCTAGTTCGCATGTTTCTGAAGATGCCGACCCCCATTATCGCTGACGCCATGGATGGGCGTAACGTATTGAGTTGTCTTCGGCCTGTTTTGTCACGTGCCGCAATAGCAGGGCCCGTAGTCACCGTAAAAACAAACTCGACAGACTGGGGTACCGTTGTCAGCGCGATAGATGTGGCCTCTCCGGGTGACGTGCTATTTATTGATAGTTCGGGGTCGAACGTAGCGGTATGGGGTGGCCTAACGTCGCTGGCAGCACAACAGCGCGGGCTCGTCGGTACAATGGTTTATGGCAGTTGTCGTGATATTCCAACTATAGAAGCCCTTCAGTACCCAGTGTGGGTGAAAGGAATCACAGCGCGTGCTGGAAGACCGTTAAACAAAGGAAAGGTTAACGTTCCGATAAACGTCGGCGGACTGTTAATACAACCGCGTGATCTAGCGAAAGCCGACGTGCACGGAGCCGTGATAGTTCCGTCGAATGAGATTGCCATAGTTGCCAAAAAAGTCGCAGAAATAGTCAGCAAGGAACGCTTAATAGAAACGGGAATTAAGGAAGGGCGACGCTTAAGCGAACTATTGTGGAATTCTTCGTCCTGATACGACTTTATATAGCATTAGCCCCAAAAAAAAAGCAATGGTCACTAGCGAGCTTGCAGACGTTTTCTTACACAAAATGCCGACGTCACTGCTGCTCACTATTCGAACGTACGATCGAACGTACGTGTCAGTTTTAGCTAAGGAATGCAACTGTACATATCCGCACGCAGTGAAAACACTGTGGAACATGGAACAGCTCGGTTTGGTCCAATCAGAGAAAGTCGGCAGAGTAAAGTATGTCCAGCTGACAGATCATGGCAAGGTTATTGCGGACTCACTCAATGCCCTGGTGCGCAACTTAGGCGTTGACAATGTGCCTTTGAGAAATGATGTGGGGTACATCAATCAAAAGACAAACAACGTCATCCGTAAAGTTGAGACGATTCAAAAAGAGCTCGAGACGAGTAACTCCGTTAGCCGCGAGGAGGGCATACGCTTCAACCGGAGGCTCGGACCATATTATCGCGAACTCAATGCGATCCGCCTTCTGTTGGAAACACAACCTAACAGCCCGCTTCGTCCGAAAGTGGATGCGTTAGCAAGGACGCTCCAAAGAGTAAAAAAAGAAATCGAGACGAAACAAGCATAGCAACTCACTATTACCTAACAGGATAAAAGTCTTTAACGCGCGTGGTATCATCCAAAAATGGCGTAGAGGCTTCATACAGAATCGTGTCCGTGCTTGCGACGATGGTGTGTTTTTCGTAAGGTTTAATGTGGATCGTATCTTCCGCCTCGAAATACTCTCTCCGATCGTCAAATTCAATGTAGCCCGTCCCTCGCACGATGAACATGGTCTCGTCTTTGTTCTTGTGGTAGTGATAAGAAGATTGGTACCCTTCACGAATATACAGCTCTTTGAGCAAATACAGCTCAGTAATTATTTGTATCTTCTCATATCCCCATGGCTTCGCTGTTTTGTTATGATATTCCTTCAAAATCCGTTGTTTGCCGTCCTCTGAATAAATAGTGTCCCAGAAGTTGGACTCTTCATATACGTCAAGTTTCCCTAGATCGGCAAGTTGGGGGAATACATCTTACACTTAATCTCCAAGCACGTATTGCCCAAGGTTAAACCCTTTTCGCACACA
>JBAXDW010000128.1:0-5020 GCA_037140755.1 Methanobacteriota archaeon | reverse complement strand
TTTAGGGGAAATATTGTGAAAAGCTCCTATGAATAGAATTCCTGTCTCACCTTCTTTCAAAGTTACATCAATTGCACTTGCAATGGCCTCATCACGTTCTTCGAGCAACGTGTCTTTCACCTCTCCATATTGACGTAATGAGTCTACCCTCTCATTTTCCGTCGTTGCGTTCGCAATGGCTTGTAAATGTTGGTACTCCCTCAATAACAATTCGGGACGTTCGGCTGCTTCTATTACTGCCCCTCGCTCAATCAACTTTTTCACGATTTGATAGTTGAGGCTCCCTTTAGCTGCGCTTTCGTTAACAATTCTTAATCCCAAGTCGCCAGTGCAAGGCAAACCGTCTTGGTATACTTTCACTTTCGAGCAATCCAAATCAAGGGCATCTATCGCTCTCTCGACGCCTATCCAGAATTGTTCTATCATTCTCTGCTTCTCTTCCCATTTTTCCTTTCCTATCTTCGCCACTCCGATATTTTCAAAAGCTTCCCTTATAGAACCCATATCTTCCAAGTTATGCACAATTCGCACTAGTATTAGTTTCCGCATATGAACGCAGCCTCCACCTTCTTGCGACTATCTTAGTATGCCTCTCTTCGATCTTAAATTTGTTACCAACGTGAACCAGAGAGATGAGAAGACAATCTCGCGTGTATGACGAATAGACCGCACAGCGAATTGAAAAAACCGTCAAACGAGCAAATCTTAAATGTAAAGCATACGTATTGGTTAATCAGTACAATGGCCAATGAACTAACTCTTCGGGTTGGAGAAGCATCTCCAAAGGACGTCGCTCGCGGATTTGCACGCGTCGATCCAGCTGATATGGAGCATGTGGACGCCGATGTGGGTGAAATAATCACTATTACAGGCAAAAGAACCACTGTAGCTAAGCTAATGCCAACCCACTTTGAGGCGAGAGGGGAGAAAAGCATCCAGATCGACGGAATCATACGCGAAAATGCTGGGGCCGGCATAGGGGATCACGTAAAAATCGCTAAAACAAGCGAGAATCCAGCAACAGCTATAGTCCTTTCGGGAACTGCATCTCCGTATACCAGGTATGTAGGACAGTTTCCAAAGCTTCTTGAAGGCCTCCCAGTTGTCAAGGATGACATTGTGCGCATACTATATTTTGGGACTCATTATCAGGAATACAAAGTGAAGGATACCGTTCCGAGTGGAGCAGTCATCATTCGAGCTGATACACAGATACAACTGAAAACGGAAAAAGGCGAGGCAAAGACAGGGGGAAAAGTGTCGTACGAAGATGTAGGGGGTATTGGCAAAGAGCTGAAAAAAATACGTGAGATGATAGAACTTCCACTGCGCCACCCCGGACTCTTCCAGCATCTTGGCATTGATCCACCTAAGGGAATACTCCTTTACGGCCCCCCTGGCACGGGGAAAACGCTGATCGCAAAAGCAATTGCAAATGAAACCTCTGCAACGTTTATGCACGTAAATGGGCCTGAAATAATGCATAAGTTTTATGGGGAAAGCGAAGGTAGACTCCGCGAAGTATTTGCGGATGCAAGCACTAACGCTCCAAGCATATTATTTATCGATGAAATCGATGCGATTGCCCCCAAAAGGGAGAAGGTAGTCGGAGACGTTGAGAAACGGGTAGTAGGTCAACTCCTCGCCCTTATGGACGGCCTCGAATCACGGGGGCAAGTCGTGGTCATAGGCGCAACCAATATCCCAAATGCTCTCGATCCCGCCCTTCGCCGTCCTGGCCGATTTGACCGCGAAATCATAATTAGCGTACCCGATAGAAACGCTCGAGAAGAGATTCTGAACATTCACACACGGGGAATGCCTCTTGATGAAAACGTGGATATCAACAAGCTCGCAGACGTTACACACGGTTTTGTGGGGGCGGATCTAGCGGCTTTGTGCCGGGAAGCGGCAATGAATGCAATACGAACAATAATGCCTGACGTAGTGGACGAGGTTCTCTCTCCTGAGATCATTCTCGGTATGGAAGTAACAATGGATGATTTTTTGGATGCATTAAGGGAGATCCGACCCTCAACAATTCGAGAGGTATTTGTCGAGACCCCCGATGTGCGCTGGGAGGACGTCGGTGCTCTTGAAAAGGTAAAACAGGATTTGAAACAGGCTATTGAATGGCCCTTGGAGTACTCAGAGCTTTTTGGTTATAGTGGTATAAAGCCCCCTAAAGGAGTTCTCTTATATGGGCCGCCAGGCACCGGCAAAACTCTCCTTACGAAAGCGGTTGCCAGTGAAATCAACGCAAACTTCATCTCGATTAAGGGGCCCGAACTCTTAAGTAAGTGGGTAGGCGAATCAGAGAGCAAGATACGGGAGATATTTCTTAAGGCGAGACAAGCGGCACCGTGTGTCGTGTTTTTTGACGAGATTGATGCAATAGCTCCTAAGCGGGGCACCGGTGCAGGGGATTCACACGTGAGCGAACGTGTGGTGAGCCAACTCTTGACTGAAATGGATGGAATAGAAGAACTTCGTGGAGTTACGGTCATTGCGGCAACAAATCGAATAGATATCATTGATCAAGCATTGCTCCGTTCGGGACGGTTTGATAGGCTCATCGAGATACAACCGCCAAACGAAGAAGAATTGGAGCAGATTTTTGCAGTTCACGCTAGAAAGAGGCCTTTGGATAACAATGTCAATCGCAAAGCTCTTGCACGATCAATGGTAGGATTCACAGGTGCAGATGTAGAATCAGTTACTCGAGATGCTGCTCTACTGGTGATAAATGAATATATAAACGCGAATAAGGACGTAAAGCGACCAGATTTTACTATTGAGCAAAGGCACTTCGTGGAAGCAATCGATCAATTTAAAAAGACGCGTCAGAAGGAGTGATAGATCTGTTTGGAGAAGATTCTCTTTATAAAAAAGAGGATTGACTCTCGTCCATATCCTGCTTTCTCTTTTATTATTATTGCAGCCCGCATGTCGGCACTATACACGCAGCTGCTACGGCACGGTGGTCGTTGTAGCTTATCTCTCTAATAGTCGTTCAGTTTCCATCAAAGCACATCCGCAAACAGGACAGGATAACAAACGTTATGGGGTGCAAAGCGTCGTCGCTGGAGCAACGATCAGTGAAGGGGGATATATCTTTGAAACGTGCAGCACGACTCTTCTGTCGTCTCAGTTACGATGGGTGACCCGCCTCTCGCTCTCGATAAAACAAAGTTTGCGCCTCCGGGCTGATAGCGCAGTTGTTATGACACGGTTCCGCATCATATCGTTGGGGGTCATCACTCCACATGTCGGTCATCCGTCTAGTGGTCCACCCCTGGTGCATTTCAGGGACCCGACAGAAGGATGTCCCATCGTAATCCTCTAAATGGTATTCCTGTACAGCTGGGGTATTTGCGGTTTGCGAAAGCCTCCTTCGTGCACATTGTGCATATTAGTTTCACACCGCTCTTGCCAAACGGTTATCTCCACGGATGGGCACTTCTTTGCGATGCTGCAGGATCTTTCCGAAGTGGAAGAGCTCATCGTCGAGCTCGGCGACGACAAAGGCATGCACGCGGAGAACGCGGCCGAAAAACTCATGCAGACGTGCTCGCAGAGCGGTGAGGCGTTTCAATACCTCCAGGATAGAATATACGACGTTACGATCCCGGAGCGGGCGCGGAACCACATCTATCTAATAATAGCGAAGATCCGGACGTGGATGAGCCTTCACCACACGTATGGATGGAAGGAATCCAGTTACGCCTACTAGTTCAAAACGCGTCATACGGATCGACGATCCGCACTTGCACATATAGAGAGCATGCAGAGACTGCGGTTGTGCAGCACCACCGCACGCAAACAGCCGCAATCGCTCTGATTGCCGTCCTCTCCGGCTGCGAGGCTAGCGTTTTTTCCGACACGTCGCAGCGTCAAGACAACGTGCCACTCACCTGTTTTGTAACCACCGCGCCACTTGCAGCGATTGCCACTACCCAGCTTTGGTTGGTCTCGTCATAGTCAAAGAACAGCGCACACAATGCGGGGTTTGTTGCGTCGCTTGCTTTGTAGCCGTACCATTTCTCGTCAACTCTCCCGAAGACCGTCTGTCCCGTTCCCAGCGCTATCTTCGATTCGTTCGTTTTGACGTACCCAGCGTCGGTCCTCTGTTTCATCAGCTCGAAATACCGGCCGTATGTATGAATCGTTTTCAGACGAGATCAATTCTACTGTAAAGTTCCATTTTTGCCCTTTTGCATCAGTGTAAGCGCCTACATAGGTGTTTGGCTTAACTTGTGTGACTATGACTGCTGCAGCGAGCACTGCTTCCAACTTGCGCGACGTCATTCGCATTCCTTTGCTATCTTCTTAAAAACGGGTGTACGTGCGCGCAAAACTGATAAACGTTTTCCGTTCCAGTTGCTTGACCGAGCCTGCGCGGCTTGTCTCTGCTTGTAGATAGAAAACACACAGGTGCAAAAAAAAAAACGGAACAAGCTGAAAGAGAAACTGGGTAAAAAACGGCTTATCGCGCATCCGAGCCGTGCTGTGGCCAAGAAAAGATGAGGGACCAACTTCTTGTTCTGCCGTGCGAGGCAGGCTCGGCTAGAGGCCATTCATAACGTTGCGGCGGTGGAAGGCACTCGCCAGCACCAGGAAGACAGCACTAAACGCGACAAGAGCGCCGAGATCGACGAGCGGTGAAAACGCGGAGGTGCCGCGTAAGCCCCAAATTGAAACCGTCGACGAGGTAAGTAATCGGCGAACAGTAACTTAAAACCCTAGCTACGCCGTGCGTGCTGTCGATCGGCACGAAAAGGAGGAAGCGCACGAGATTGGAGAGCATCATGATGTTAGCGGGGACAGTGGTCGCAGGTGAGGCGAGCAGCGCGCCAAGCGAGGCGAAACAGAATGCACCTAAGAAGAGGCTTACCGCAATGAAGACGACGCCTCCGGCAGTGACTGCGTAAGCGAGCGCGATGGTCCCGCCGGCCAAGATAACCGAGGCGATGATAATCCCATACAGCATGCCGGCGGTCACGTCGCCGAGGACGATCGT
>JBAXDW010000127.1:0-5056 GCA_037140755.1 Methanobacteriota archaeon | reverse complement strand
CGCAGCATCCGCACGCACGCGCTGATCGCGTTTATAGTTCAGAGCTCTTAAGAGTCCTGCGTAATCTCCTTTAGCTGCTAGCTTCGAAACGTTTGGTTTGAACAACGGGGCCGTTATTTCCTCTCTAGCGCGAGTCGCGCGAGCGATCCCGTTGAGCACTTTATTCTGGGCAAACACTGTAAGCGCTCCATGTCGTATGTAAATATAAAGATGTATCGATACTTCGATGCAATACTAAAAAGTGCTTAGAAATTCTGCAATATCTACATTTTCTTGTTGTAACGCTATATATTATATTGATGTATAATCATATATAAATACGATTCAAAAAGGAGAAAACTGAGAAAACTAAGAGCCGATATGAAGCGCGCGCATGACAATTGGAACAAATGTCGACGCGTTAATCACTGCGTTGAATGACGGAAGCCCGAAGGTTCGGCGGAGCGCAGCAGAGACGCTCGGAGAGCTGGAAGAGACACGAGCGGTAGAACCCCTCACGCTAGCTTTGAAGGACACGGATTCAAACGTGCGCCTGAGCGTTGCACTTGCCCTTGGGATGATAGGTGATGCAAGCGCGACAGCCTTACTTACCTATGCATTGAATGATGAACGAGATGAGGCGGTTTGCGGAGCGCTGGAAACCGCCCTAGATATGATTAAAAAGAATATTATGAAAAAAAAGATGCGACTTTTTTGAGGGCTAATTTTGTATGTACGTACACGCTTCTGCCAGCTGTTTTGCCGCTGGATCTAATCATATGAACACATTTATATATATTGATCTTAAAGATCAAGTGGAGAGTCTCCGTTTGTGCAATTACAGTATAACTCAGCACGGCAACTCAAAATTGAAAAAAAGGGAGCGCGCGTGTGGGTGCTTGCCAGCATTCTCCTCTTCTCACTTTTTCTTGGGTTCGTTACGTATGCAAGTGCAAATGAGCTTGCCGTTGGAACCGAGCAGTATACCACTATCCAAGCGGCAGTAAATGCAGCTCAACCAGGCGACACAGTCCTTATTCCGCCGGGAACGTATAGTGAGAACGTGCTGGTTAACAAATCGATCATCATCAAATCATCGGCCGGGGCGGCAAAAATGATTATAAAAGCGGCTGTGCCATCAAACGACGTATTTTTGCTCTCAGGAAGCAGCATACGGGTAGAAGGGCTCACGCTTACAGGCGGACGCGCTGGCGTGGAGTTTTCGGGTGCATCACAGTCCAGTGTGACTGATATGATTGCGCACGATAACGTCTACGCAATGCTCCTTCAGCATGCCACCAACAATAAGGTGAGCGCTAGCAACCTCTCTAATAACGGCTACGGCTTTTATCTCGATGGGTCGTCGGGCAATACCTTTTCCGGCAACGAAGCCAAACATGAAAGCGGGAACGGTAACGCGCTGGGTGACGGGATCTATATGCGTGAGTCAAATTCAAATGTCATAGAGCATAACGTCCTCAGCAACAACCACGTTTACGGTATCTCCTTGCTCAGCTCGTCCAATAACGTTCTTAGCAACAACAGCATTAATACAAATGAGGAGTTTGCCGTTCGCCTCCGCGATAACGCAAATAACAACACTTTTACCTTTAATACGTTTTCAGGAAACGCTAAACTCGCCGTCTATAGTGGCTATTCATCGGGAAATCGGTTCTACCTCAACAACTTTATCAATAACCCAGCAGGGATTCTTAGCTCAAATGGGAACATTATCAATTCGACTGTGAAATATTCGTATAAATATGGTAGCGGCACCTATTCGGGCTATCTTGGCAATTATTACTCAGACTATGAAGGAGCAGATAGCGATGGAAACGGCATCGGTGATACCCCTTCAGCCACAGGGGACGCGTACCCGCTTGTCCGTCCTAACGGGAATTACAGCGTGATTCAGCTTGCATCGGTTGTCGGGTTGAAAGACAATCACAACACATCGAATGAGGGCACAAGTCCTGTAGGGCAGAGCGTATCTGGGTTTACGGGCGGCGCTCTATTAAACGGTCTAGCCATTCCGGCACTGATAATAGTCGTCGTCACAATCGCAGCCATAATCGTCGTTTTTAAAAGGGCCTCGCTGCGAAACGAGTGAAGTTTAAGCGCGATATTTGTTATCGTGCTTAAAATGTGCTTGAGAAGAGATAAGGGTTCTATCGTTGCTCAAACCAAACGTAGCGAAGTGAGCTGTGAAGATGGACATTGCTGGACTCATAAGTCCCAGCACTACAAACGCGATCAGCACGCACGTGCAGCTGCTCCTTGTTTTGAGTGTGTCTGTTCTTGCGTCTGCACGTCAAAGTGACTCCAATGAGTGAACTCAAGCGGTCATTCTCGAACGTTAAGCGAATAGCGGCGCTTATTAACGCGTTTATTGGACTAATCGTGCTCGTGCGAAATTGGTACTTACCGATATTCATCCGTCTCTATCCATTCGTATCAACGGACAGCGCGGTACGGATAACCACGCGAAATGGTCTAAAATACGTCCTCCGTCCTAAACTGGGGGATTTGTCAATCCTTAACGAGATCCTTCGCAACGATCTATACGCGCAGTGGCCCGTCTACGGAACGGTGGTAGACATCGGCGCGCACATAGGGGTATTTGCCCTACAAGCAAGCACGTCAAGTGACATTGTGATCTGTTATGAACCGTTTCCGCGCAATTTTGGGCTTTTGCAAAAAAACATAGCAATTAACACGCTAAACAACGTCAAGGCGCTCCGACAAGCGGTTAGCGATGCACGAGGCATCAAACGACTGTGGGTTTCCGAGAAAAAGAGTTACGGGCATACGTTCTATCCATCGAACGGCTTTGGTTTTTTTAACGCTATTGACGTCGAATCTATAACTCTCGCGGATGTCTTTAGTTCCAGTGGGCTCGACCGTATCGATTTCCTTAAAATGCATTGTGAAGGCGCTGAACTCGACATCCTTACGCATACCCCGCAAGAAGTTTTTGATCGGGTCGGTGCCATAGTCGTCAAGTATGCTCGAGACGGCGCAAAAATTGCCGACGTGTTGACCGCACGAGGTTTCGTGGTAGAGTGGGGCCAGAGAGGTACTTTACGCGCGGTGAATAAAGGAAGGGGGGTTTAAAGGGCCACGATCGCGCAGCCTTATTGGGTTGTGTCTTGAGCTATGGACAAGAGTGAAAAGATGCCACTGCGATCTACAGCCTGCTCGAGGATGATTTCAAGCTTACGCTATTTCAGAGACGGAACCTCAAAGCGAACCTGAGTTCAATAGGCAAGTAACTGAAGTCATTAAACGAAGTCTATCAGATTCTTAGAGAGGAGAGTTGGGTGTAATTTTAAAGAAATGCTCTGTTTTCGGTTCAATTGAATCGCTTGAGTGATATCTTCCTCAGTCTCAGGTTCTTTTGGGTAAACTCGTTACAAAGGTCCGATAAGAAATAGAGTCGTCTCAAGGCAAAAGACCAATTTTGCTATTTTTCTCTTATACAAAAACTCCTTCTTTACCATATTATGTTTCTGAGTCGGGCAAGAACTCCTCTAGTTTGGAACGGTTTGCTTCAAACTCCTTTGTGTAAAGCAACGGACACTGGACTAATTTCACTTCGTCATTTACCAGTTTTAAAACGAAGGCCATGCAGGTGGGTTCTCCACATTCTTTACAGTTCTTTCCCGGAAAAAGTTTAAAGATCTCGAGGGGCCGGGGGGGCGGTCTGGAAGCATAGGTCGGTTTGATATGATCTCTATTCGCATAAGTCTCATTCACAATCTCTTTCAATGCTTCTACGACTGACCTTGCTTCATTTTCATCCTCCAGTTTGGCCACCGCTATCTGTCGTGGCCTGAAGGTTATCAAGCGCCCTTCTCTCTTTACGGTTAAAACCTTCTCATCATGATCATACTGCAATCCTTTCAATACGGTGTTGAGATAGGGAAATACCTCACTAAGGTCCTCAGACAGATCCACGAGGGCGTTCACCTTTTGAGATGAAGGATTACAGTCTGAGAGAACTAACCTCAAGGTATAGTCACTGAGGAACATTTTTTATCCAGCTATTTCCTCAATAGAGATAGTTTTTCTTTTTTGGCAACAATGATGTTTTCGCATAATGCAACCTATCGCCTTCTATTAAACAAATAAGCTACAAAAGTCAATCCTGCAACGACAAACGCTGCTTCAAAACCCGGCAGTGGTTTGCTTGTCGAACCACTTGATTGAGCTGAAGAAGTATTGCTCTGATTGACTTCTTCGTTTGTTGATTTGGGTGGAATATTAACCGCCTTGTTGACGCCAGCGAATGCTGTTGATTGTGTCGTTAAGTTGCCAGCCGGATTTGTGCCAATCACGGTGACGTTGAGTGTTTGGTTATCGGCAAGCGTTTTGCTCGCAATAGGCATCCATTGCACTAAAAGGTGATGCACGTAATCTGGAGCAACAGCAGTATCGCCTGGATTTCCCGTAATTTGGCTTAAATCGGCAGAAAAAGCCTTTTTAGCCTTTTGTTCATTAACGCCAGGGTTTTGCTTTGTTGGCTTATCTGTCGTATGACAAAGGCGGCAGTTACCAGTCACCTCGGTACTTACAGAAAAAGTGTCTCCTGGTTTGATAAGTCCTTTGTCCGTCTTACTGTTTGGCCCATAGATCGTCGGCACGAGATTGAGCTGAGCATCCTGTACAGTCAGAATAGTTGTTCGGGTCGGCCCGTATGGATCTGCAACTTTGACGATGTACTGTCCAGGGGAGAATTGTGGAGTTATCCACAAGAAAAGTATGAAACCATTGGTGTGGTTATCAGCGTCATTTGCGCCGCCATCAGTGACGTTCGCTATTTTTACCCACGCCCTGCCGTCGTCTTCCTTGCCGTTATTGTTGGAATCAACATAATAAGACAGCGAGACTGTACTTTTGTTTCGAGCCATGTTGGCCGAAACAAATACCTTGTCTCCAGAACTCACCGTAGTCGGCTGCAGTTGTATGATCGTGGTTGCCGATGTGGGAATTACAGCGGCGCTTACTAGCAATAAGACAGCGATGACAGAGAGCAACAGCAATGTCATCCCGCGAGCTGATCGCGGCATTGAGCAAA
>JBAXDW010000126.1:0-5061 GCA_037140755.1 Methanobacteriota archaeon | reverse complement strand
GATGCCGACAATGCAAATGGTGTTCTCATCGACAAGCTCGTCGACTGCGCTAACGTCAACGGCGTACTGCTCATCGAGGCTTGCTTGACGTACCTCTACGCCAGTAAAATCTCGGGCCTTCTCAAACGATTGGTGCGCCGATTCCGGAACAACGATGTTTGGCTCGCGCGTGCCGGAGATTAGCTTGCTCGCTCGTACTGCCTGTATGTTCGATTCCGTGCCACCTGAAGTAATGTAACCGACTGCGTCAGCTGCACCAAGGAACCCTCCGAGGATGGTAATGGCGCGTCGCTCGAACGCGGCTATTTCAGGGAACAGGTTAGGGTCGCCTAGGTTCGTGTGAATGTGTTCTATATGCGCCCGGACTGCTACTGGGTGCGGGTACGTGCACATAGAGCTAAGAACTCGGTCGTAGCCTCTATTTGCCGTTGTTAGCTCCTTGGTCTCGTGCATTGCTGAGTCACTAGCTGAACGAAGCGGCGACTAACCTCCGTTCGTCAAACCACGTGAGCCCTCAAGGATGATGCGCTTCTCTGTTCGCGCCACGGCCTCTCTGACGCGTTCGACGGCGTCAATGTTCGACGATATGCTGCTAATGCCCATCCGCACCAGTTTGTCCGCCATTTTCGGATTTGAGCCTGCTTGCCCACAGATCGATGTTACTACACCCGCCATGTTGCAGGACTGGATGACGCAATCCATGAGCTTCAGCACTGCTGGGTGTTGCTCATTATAGAGGGCGGCGACGTTTTCGTTATTGCGATCGACTGCAAGCGTATATTGCGTGAGATCGTTGGTCCCAAACGAAACGAAGTCGATGCCTTCTGCGATGAGGTCCTCGATTATTAGTGCCGACGCGGGTATCTCTATCATAATGCCGATGTCGACTTGTTCAAAGTTTATACCAATTTCAGCGATGATCTGCTTCGCTTGTCGCACTTCGTCTTGGTGTTGAACGAGAGGCAGCATGATGCCGATGTTACTATAGCCGTCGTCGATGAGGTTTTTGAACGTCTGAAGTTGCATCTGAAACACTTCAACATCACGCAAATCGCGCCGTATGCCGCGCCAGCCGAGCATAGGGTTTGGCTCGATTGGCTCTCCTTCACCTCCTTCCATTTCTCGGAACTCGTCGGTCGGGGCGTCGAGCGTGCGCACCCATACGGGACGCGGGAAGAATGCGTCGACCACGATTCGAATGCCCTTCTGAAGTTCACGAATGAACGTGTCTTTTTCGTTGTGCTCGATGTACCAGTGTGGGTGCTTGCCCATGCCGAGG
This sequence comes from Methanobacteriota archaeon, assembly GCA_037140755.1. Lineage (GTDB taxonomy): Archaea > Halobacteriota > Bog-38 > Methanoflorentales > Methanoflorentaceae > Methanoflorens. Next base: position 3,782 of record JBAXDW010000126.1, on the reverse strand, counting down.
ATCATGTGTTCGACTCGCAAGAGTCCAACGCCATCGGCTCCAGTCGCAACGGCTCGCTCTGTGGCCTCAGCTATCGAAACGTTGACCTTGACCTCGGTCGCAGTAATTGGCTTAGCTGTGCCGATGGTAACCGCCGCAGCTGGCGCCGCTGCAGCCCGTTCAAGCCTACCAGCAAAAATGATGCCCTTCTCACCGTCAACGGTTACGAGCATACCGTCGGTGAGCTTTTTTGTTGCCTCTTTCGTTCCAACTACGGCGGGTACGCCTAGTTCTCTGGAAACGATAGCAGCGTGACTCGTCAAACCGCCTTCGTCAGTCACAATCGCCGCTGCCCTTCGCATAGCGGGAACCATGTCTGGGGAGGTCATTGCCGTAACGAGTATGTCCCCATCGAGAACTCTGTCGAGCTCATCTACGCTTTGAATAATTTTGACTAGGCCAGACGCCTGGCCGGGCGATGCGCCGAGACCTTCGAGGAGCTTCTCTGCATCGCTTGCGGTGACGGTCTCTTGCTCTGCCGCTCCCTTCTTGATCGTCGTCACCGGCCTCGATTGGACGATGAAGACCTCTCCTTTTTCGATTGCCCATTCGATATCTTGAGGGCTTTCATAATGCTCTTCGATGAGTTCGCCGAGGTCGAGAATCGTGATTAACTCGCTGTCGCTGAGGACTCGTTTGTTTTGCATGTCCGCAGGGACGTCCTTGGTAGTTGTGTATCCCGTTTTTTGGTCCTTCACGACCATTATGTTCTTTGTGGCAACGTTTGCTTTTATCTGACGGGTTTTTCTATCGATGAGGTATGTGTCGGGGGACACGGAGCCTGACACAATGGCTTCGCCAAGGCCCCAAGAACCCTCAATGATAGCTTCTGGTGCACCTGTTGTCGGGTTGGATGTGAACATGACGCCTGATTTATCCGCGTTGACCATCTTTTGCACAACAGCCGATATGTTCACCGACTCATGGTCAAAGCCTTGCTTGATTCGGTAGAAGATGGCCCGCGCGCCGTACAATGATGCCCAGCATTTTTGAACCGCGACGACTACGTTGTTGGCGCCTTTCACGTTGAGAAACGTTTCTTGTTGTCCTGCAAAGCTTGCTTCGGGCATGTCTTCGGCCGTTGCGCTCGATCGCACGGCTACAAAAGGCTCCGCCCCTTCTCTCTTTGACAACTCTTTGTACGCGGTCATAATATCGTTGCGCATATGCTGCGGCATCTTTGTCGCTAACACGAGCTTCTTGGCCTGTTCAGCAGCCGCGCTCAGCTCGTTTGCGTTATCGACGTTTATTTCTACTGATGCAAAAAGTTGCTTTGCGATGCCCGTTTCGTCTAAAAAGCGTCGGAACGCTTGCGCCGTGACAGCGAAACCGCGTGGTACGGGGAGTTCCGCATTTATCATCTCTCCGAGGCTTGCCCCTTTTCCTCCTACTGAAGGAACGTCTTCAATACGGACGTCCTCAAGCCAGACGACAGTTGGTTTGTCTTTCATACTCGGGATCCTTTGCAGTTTTGTAGCTGCTATTTGCGGCGGTGATTACATAAGCCTTTCCAACAAAAAGTAGAAATACGCTTTCAACGTTGGTTGTTCAAATAACGTGGAGGTGCTTCGTGCGCTTCAGTTTTTTTAACGAGGGATTGTGGTTATGAGGATACTCGTAAGTGACCCCTTATCCAAAGCAGGCATCGACCTTCTTAAAAGAGAACACGACGTCGACGTAATAACGGATCTCTTGCCAGAGCAATTTATCAGCATCATCGGCGACTACGACGCCCTTATCGTTAGGAGCGGCACAAAAGTCACGAAAGACGCAATCGAAGCGTCAAATCTCAAGGTCATCGGACGTGCGGGCGTTGGCGTCGACAACATCGATGTTGACGCAGCGACAGCGAAAGGCATCATCGTCATTAACGCGCCTGAGGGCAACATGATCTCAGCGGCTGAGCATACTATTAGCCTGATGATGGCCCTATCGCGGAGCATACCGCAGGCAAATGTTTCCGTGAGGAATGGGGAGTGGCAACGTTCACGGTTTGTCGGAGTCGAAGTCTTTGGCAAGACGCTCGGCGTTCTTGGACTTGGGCGCATAGGAGCCGAAGTCGCGAAGCGAATGCGCGCCCTCGGCATGAACGTCATTGCGTACGATCCTTTTATAGCCGTTGAGCGTGCGAAGGAGCTCCGCGTGGACCTAGTATCGCTTGATGAGGTTCTCGCGAAATCAGATTTCATCACCGTTCATACCTCCTTGACGAAGGATACGCACCACCTTATCGGAGCGCCGCAGATCGCGAAGATGCGCGATGGCGTCCGAATTTTAAACGTTGCGCGCGGCGGTATCATCGACGAAGAAGCGCTGTACGATGGCCTCAAGAGCGGCAAAATTGCCGGAGCAGCGCTGGATGTCTTTGAACACGAGCCTCCAACGGGAAGTCCACTTCTCGCGCTTGATACCTGCATAGTGACGCCACACCTCGGCGCCTCGACAGTCGAGGCGCAGATCAACGTGGCGGTAGCTATAGCTGAACAAACACTAAGCGCGCTCAAAGGTGAACCGGTCCGAAACGCGGTCAACGTACCGATACGAGCGGAGACATTTGGCGCTGTCAAGAGTTATATGCCGCTTTCAGAGCAACTCGGCAAGTTCTGCATTCAGCTCGTTGAAGGGCAGATTCAAGGCATCGAAGTCACCTACACCGGCGAGGTCGGCCAGTGCGATGTGCACCCTTTGACCATTGCCGTTCTTAAAGGCGTGCTCGATCGCGTACTTGAGTCACCCGTCAATTTCGTCAACGCACAGATGTTTGCCAAGAAGCGGGGCATTAGGATCACCGAGACGAAGACAGAACGGCTCGAAGATTTTCAGAGTCTGATAACGGTCAGAATAGACAGCGACAAGGGTGACTGGTCGGTGTCGGGGACTCTTTTTCTAGGAGATCAACCGTGGATAGTTAAGATTGGTGATTACCACGTGGACGCAGAAACCCAGGGGTGTATGCTGATAACATCCCACATCGACAAGCCTGGCGTTATTGGCAAGGTTGGCACGTTGCTCGGTGACAATAACGTCAACATTGCTGGAATGAACGTAGGCCGCGATAAAGTAAGGGGGCGTGCGGTTATGGTGCTCGCACTTGACGATCCAATTCTAGATGAGGTTTTGGTCCAGATCAGACAGATCGATGGCATTTCTGTAGCGAAAGCGGTCGAGCTCTAACGCTGCAGGGTTCCACGTTTGCAGCCTGTGGTGAGGGCGGCTGGGCAGATTCCACAGCGCCTCACATTTAGCGCTTTTTCTTTTTGGAGCTTTTCTTCCGGGCGTTGCTTTGGGCTTTTCGCCGTACTTGTGGTTGCGCCGCCGGATGGTGGGTCGATTTCTCTACGGCATCGACGAATGGCTCGCGTTTCTCGTCTTCTTCAAAGAGAGGTCGCATGGATCGCGCTTTTCGTTTCTTTTCCTCTTTCTTTTCCTCGCCGGTCGGCTCTTCTGAAGCTCCGCTTGGCGTAGGAACTGTGCGTTGTAATGCTGCTTTTTTTTCTTTGGCGCTTTTTCGCTGTCGCGTGACTTTCTTTTCGCGCGGCACAAATATCCATAGCGCGACAAGCACAACGGCAAAAATAATGAGAATGACGATCGCTGCTGAATCGACGCTGTTCAAAACAGGGAGAAAAAACAGAGCGACGATGATTGCCAGTGGGATTCCAGCGAAAATGACGATATACAACAAAGCGGCTGTGAACTTTTGCGTTTTCATTGTTAGCACACGAGCTCCTATAGCCGCGCGC
>JBAXDW010000125.1:0-5088 GCA_037140755.1 Methanobacteriota archaeon | reverse complement strand
TTGACCCAAAGAATACAACTCAGGAATGTTCGAGATGTGGTACCATCGTAAGGAAAGAACTAAGAGACCGCGTACACTCGTGCGATTGTGATCTTGTCTTAGATAGAGACGAGAACGCGGCCATAAACATACTCAGACGTGGGCTAGCGTCTGTTCGTAAAACCGATAGAAGCCTCTTGTGAAAGCTGGGGGAGTAGTCACAGGTGCAGCGTGCTCAACTAGTACGACCACTTAGAGATTCGGTGAACCTATGCCATCCGCTTTATTAACTGGAGTCACAGGACAGGACGGCTCGTACCTGGCAGAATACCTGCTCAATAAAGGCTACGAGGTCTACGGGCTTGTTCGACGGCTCAGCACTCCTAATCGGTCGCGAATCGACGCCATCGCTGATCAGCTAGTCTTGCTTGAAGGCGACGTTGGCGACCAGTCGTCGCTGAACGCTGCGGTACAAACAGCGATGCCTGATGAGGTCTATCATCTCGCAGCACAATCATTTGTCGCCACGTCATGGAATCAGCCTGTACTGACGGGCGACGTTACCGGGCTAGGTGTCGTTCGTATGCTCGAGGCCGTACGACACTTCTGCCCCACCGCGCGATTCTACCAAGCGTCAAGTAGCGAGATGTTTGGCACGTCGCCGCAGCCGTTTAAGAACGAAACGACGCCATTTCATCCACGGAGTCCCTACGCGGTCGCCAAAGTGTATGGATACTACACGACGGTCAACTATCGTGAAAGCTACGGACTATTCTGCTGTAACGGCATCCTTTTCAATCACGAATCGCCGCGCCGCGGCATCGAGTTCGTGACCAAGAAGATTTCAGACGGCGCCGCGCGCATTGCGCAAGGTCTAGCGAGAGAGCTGCGACTCGGCGATCTCGAGGTGCGGCGTGACTGGGGGTATGCCCCCGACTATGTAAAAGCGATGTGGCTCATGCTCCAACGAGATGAACCTGACGATTATGTTATCGCCACGGGCGAAAGTCACTCTGTTCGTGAGTTTGCCGAACTCGCCTTTGCCGAAGTAGGCTTGGACTGGGAGGACTACGTTACTGTCGACGATCGGTTCATGCGGCCGGCCGACGTATCTGACTTGCGCGGCGACGCCACAAAGGCCCACACCACATTGGGATGGACGCCTGAGACCTCGTTCACCGAACTCGTGCGCATTATGGTGGCTGCTGATATGGAAAGTTGCACGAGAGAACGCTCGTGAACACGCAATCCCCGTCAGAGGACGCGATGTTTGCCAATCCCTTTCAGATGAATGACTGGGGGATCGTCGCGACCCTCAAGACTAGCGTCGCACTGTATCTCGTTACGTGGGCGTTGATCGGCCTCGATATGGTGGGCTTGGATGTGCCCCTCGTGCGCGGGCTCTTTGCTATCGCATCCCTCTTGTTTGTTCCGGGCATCCTCATTCTTCGTGTGCTTCGTGCCCACCGCCTCGGTAGCGCACGAACCGTACTCTTCGCCGTTGGTCTTAGCGTCGCGACCGTCATGTTCACGGGGATTTTTATAAACTTCGTCTACCGGCTGGTCGGGGTTGGGCGGCCTTTCGACCTCCTTCCTGCGGTAGGGACGATGACGACAGTCGTAGCTCTATTGGCCGTGGCGTGCTATTGGCGTGATCGGGACTTCGCTGATGATCCGCGGATTAGCGCGCAAGAGGTCTCAGCGCCCCCCGTTCTCATACTCTGCATCCTGCCATTTATCGTCGTTCTAGGATCCTTCTTTATGAACGCGTATCATAGCAATCTAGGGCTGCTCGGTGCGCTGGTCGTGATCGGCGCAACGGCTTTCTGGGTCAGCACTTCGGCGTCTTTTCCCAAGCGTTTTTACCCGTTCGCCGTCTTTACGATCGCCCTTGCCTTGACCTACTACGGATCTCTTGTCTCTTCGTACGTCTGGGGTTGGGACATTCAAAAGGAGCTCTACCACGCGAACCTAGTGCTTATAAACGGCGCGTGGAACCCAGCGATACCCGACGTGACGAACGCCGTCATTAGCGTTACGATGCTTGCGCCTATGCTCGCGCAAACGTCTGGTCTGAGCTTGGTATGGCTGTTTAAGCTCGTCTATCCCCTATTGTTCGCGTTGGTGCCGCTCGGACTCTTCGTTGTCGTTCAAAAACAAACGAACGATAAGATCGCGTTTCTTGCCGCCTTTTTTGTCTCATTTTTGTTTACGTTCTTTAGTGAGATGCCGTCGCTGGCGCGGCAGGAAATCGCGGAACTTTTCCTCATTCTGCTGTTGGTCGTTATAGTGGATAAGTATCGATCCAAAGAAGAAAAAAAGCGCGTCTACGTTCTATCTGGAATCTTTACAGTCTCGCTCGTGGCATCGCATTATTCGCTCGCTTTTGTCTCTCTTATTTACCTCATCATCGCTTGGCTGCTGCTGTTTCTCATAGACAATCCGGCCTTGCGCCGTTTACAGCGATCGGCTGAGGGCGCGGCGACAGATCGATCAACGACGCCGCACCGTATGCTGACGCTCGCCTTTGTTCTCGCGTTCGCTGCGTTTACCGTCGCTTGGTACATGAGCATTGGGGCTGCCGCCTCTAGCCCAATCGGCGGGATTCTCACTAAGATCGTTTACGCCATCTTTACGCCGCAATCGATTGCCCTCGTCGTGGGGGTTGGGGCCGTGGTCTACCTGGTCGCTCTTGCTCTCATCTACGTTATCGCGTCTCGGCGGGCGCGCGAATTGCAGCCGGGACTGTCTTGTGTCTTTCCTATCGCGCTCTTAGCAGCGTTCTGTGCGACCACACTGAATACCTGGAAGACGGCGCTCTATGACATATTCCAAATTGGCGCCCAGTCACCGCTTCACGAAGTAGGGCGCGCCCTCTATATTATTAGCGTGTTTCTCATTGCTGTTGGGCTCTGCGCTTTAGCTTTCCGTTGCTGCAGGCGTCGTTTCGATAAAGAGCTTGTCGCGCTCGCACTCGCTAGTTTCGCCGTTTTAGCCGCGGCAACGATCGTACCACCGCTCTCTTTCATTATGAACACTACTCGGCTTTTCCACGTCTCAACGCTGTTTCTGGCGCCGTTTTGCGTTACCGGTGCTCTGCTCGTTCCGCAGATAGCATCTCGCATTTTTGGGGGGTGGGACAACGAAAGCGACTCATACGCTTTGAAAATTGTGGCCGTCTTTTTTGTCGTACTCTTTTTGTTCAATACTGGGTTTGTCTATGAGGTTTCGCACCAGGGGTCGACGTCTTTTATCTTAAATGGCGACATTGATGCAGCGCGCTTTAACGAGAGGGAGGTGGCTGCGGGCCAATGGTTATACCAAGTGCACGGCAAGAACGTTAGCGGGAAGTTCTTACAAATTTACGCGGATGCGCATCGTGCTGCGCTGTTGAGAAGTTTCGTAAACGATTATGCCTCTCAACTTCGTGTGCCGCCGAGGCAAACACCGCTTATCGGATACGTTTACCTGGGAACATACAACGTGGAAACCGGGCAGGTTGCTCTGGTCCAAAAAGATACGCTCCTTCAAGGTACCGTCATATACTATGCTGACCTGGGTACCACTAATGCAAGTCGCAGCAGGATTTTTGACGACGGGGGGGCCACCATCTATTTCGGTAGAGCTAATTGACGCCTTTTACTATGAGAGATACTAATCGTCGCCACTGACTCAGAATCCCTTACTGTGCTTTCTTCTCTGAACGTCGCACGTGTGGGGCACCTCGTATAGCGTGCAACTCGGCAGCGAATAACAGCGAATAAGCTTGTTTTTTGCGCGACTGCTTCCCTGATCACTACTAAGTAGCCGGACGCATACCTTCAGTACCGTCAGGATGCCGCCTAGTGTCCGGCAAAAGCGAGTGCGATTCTCCCTCCGATGACGACGAGAAACACAGCGCTAATCGGAAATGCGAACGCATAGAAAGCTCTCTCAGCGCTTGTACTCCAATAAGGTGTCTCTTTAAGAGCAGCTCTCGTGAAAAACAGTAGCATAACAATGATCGACAAAAAAGAACCGATGAACATAACCTTGTCGCTGGATACTGTAGACAGTAGACTCGTGGAAGCGATAGCTACGGGTGTGGATGACACAACTGAACATAGGCATCCCCATACTTAAGTGCGCTTCGTGTGTAAACATCGTGTATTGCTTAGCGTGAGTGTGTTAAATCCCCGTCACGCTGTGACGTTCACCCACAAATGGGTCATCTGGAGCGGTGAGGTGTCGTTGTTGGCGTAAAGCAGGAAACTCAGCTTGAGGTTCGTCCCGGTTAGGTCAGGCCTTATGGCCACGGTCCGTTCCAAATTCTGGTTGTTTGCAAGGCTGAGTTTTTCAGTGGAAAGCGTGCTCGATCCTGTCGTTCCATTGAGCGAGGTGACGAGGGTGTACTCTACGGTGCGCTGCTCGTGGTTCGTGACACCTACGATTACTGATTTCTCATCCCCTAGGTGGAATTGAGAAGGATAGTCCTGTGCTTTGCCATCCGGACCGAGAACATAGAGCTCGGTATAGGGTTTACCATTTAACGGCGTCGCTACCAGATAGACCGTCGCCACAAGTGACGTCACGAGGATAAGTATTAGCACGATGACAAGCGTCTTGTCAAGCGTTCCTGTGACTTCTCGTAGGGACAGTGCTCGTTTCACGTCTGAAACGCGAGGAAGGGGGATGGAAAAAGACCGCCCAGGAGAGAGTGAGCGGCGCCGTACGTACGCGGCGCACGTGCTTACGACGACGAAGACTGATATTGACGCAACAAGTGGCGCTGAACTAATGCCTAACTGGGTATAGCTTAGGAGAAGGCCTACGCCGCCAACGATAATCACGCTAAAAACCAGAGAGAACATCGCTCGCTCTACGTTCGTTATGCTCTCCTTTTGCGGGAAAACAGCAGCGAGCAACGCGTAACCAGGGACGAAAAAGATAAGCAGCATGCCAGCGATAGCGCGGGCCGTACTAATGCTCGTTAAGGGCGCGAAGACGACGACGATCGCTGCAGCGGTTATTATCAAAATAAGCGCTAAATCGAAGTATAAATAAGATAAAGGCGCGTTTTCAGCGCTTTTGCTGCGCGCTTTGTCGTCGGGGCTAGGATTGCTTTGTGTC
>JBAXDW010000124.1:0-5182 GCA_037140755.1 Methanobacteriota archaeon | reverse complement strand
ACAGTATACTCTTCCGGCTTGCTATAGATGCCCATCTCTTTGATAACCTTCAGAATATGCTTCGGCTTGTTCCCTGTTATACCTGCCCGGCCTGTTATTCCAATGCTCACCTTGTCGTTGATGAGTCCTTTGGTAAGTGCCGTCTTGATGATCCGCTCAGCAATACCGGTAGAAACCCAGTCAATCACATCAAAGAGCATTTCGAGCCCAAACTCTTTATAGATTTCACCCCCGACTTTCGAAATGCGGTGAAGATCGCTGCCATTTTCACCTGAATCAACGCCGATGAGGGTTAGCCCGATTTGCGCCGCTGCGCGTGGATTGACCGGAACGCTGCCAAATCGCTTTGACGTTTTTGGAACTTCTTCTATTCGGATATGTTCGTGGATCTCGTTTGCGAGGGCTCTTGCATCCCGCTCGCGCCCAATGCTGACCTTTAATCGGCTAGGCCTCGGCAGATCGAACGTCGTGCCGCTCGTTTCATCTACCAAACCGGTGCCGCGCCCAACGGAATCGACGATTTCACCTGAGATGCCGCAGAAGTTCGCGATTGTATTCGCATAGGGAAGAACGTCGTTGGTGATGCGCCCTTTGAAGGTCGTGCCGAAATCCATCGAAAGGCACGGATTTCGGAAGTCAACATCTGCCCATTTCGCCCCTTCCTTGATTCCCGCAGTCGCCAGCTCCCCCTCCATCTCATTTGCGACTACTTCGACACCCGTCGAGCCTATCGGAGGGAGGACGCCACTCACCGAACCGTCAAACGCGACCTTATCGAGGAGACTGTATTCGCGAAACTTCTTCGGAAGGTGGTTAACGCTCATTGCCGGCGTCATTTTTCTTGCTGTAACGCCTGCCTTTAAACAGCCGTCGGCGAGTGCCTTTATGAACTCGCCAATATCTTCGGGCTGATCAAAGCCGGCGACGACGCCGGTGGAGCGCACGACAAAGTGAAGATCATCGACAAGCTCGAGATTTGCGTTTCGCACCGACTGAACTAGGGTACGCTTCACCATTTCGGCGATGCTGTTTCTTGTTAACGGCTTGTAGGTAAGAGTGCGCCCAAAGATCTCTTCGCCTGGCTTCGGGTCGCGCACGTCACGCGTCATACTGACGACTTTGTTAACGACATAGGCCCTACCTTCAAGCATATTCGTGGCCGTAAGGATACTCTTCGTCGTCGTATTGCCCACTTCTACAGACGCTACCACATAGAACGGCCCTTTTTTGATGTCAAGCAGTGATACCTGTTCGTTCTTTGCGACCTTCGGCTTCGCCCCCCATAGACCTAAAGCCACGATGCTTCCCCCCCTCAACAGTTCTCGATTGCGTAGCCATCGATTTCTTCCTGCTGTTTAACAAGCTTATCTATTCCTCTGGGTCTGTTACTGAAAAACCAGCTTTTTAATTATTAATATATAATTATTGATATTTATCTGCGTTCTCACCAATGAGCCCAAGGAGCAGCTCTCGCCCCTCTCGCGATTTAAAAAGCGGCACGTCCCAGTTTTGCACAACTCTTGATCGCCATGCACTGCTTGGTCGACCTTCCCTGTCAAGGCCCTGCTTCTCGTAGACCTCCTTGTGAACGAGGATCCCCCGCCGCTGCCACGAGGGAGTCTTCGCAAGATTGACGCCGTGATCGAACATGAGCTCGTGCATTTCGCTCGCGTTCATCTCAAGCAGTTTGGTGTGAGCCTCGTACGCAGTCTCGCCATCTTGTCTCAAGTGGTAATAAGTGTACGAGTGCAGATGATTCCGCCAAGCTTCATTTTGTCGCCATTCGAGATAAAGCGGTACGTTCAGTTCGCTCACGGGAACGACGCGCGCATCAAACGCCAGAGGGAAGTTCGGCGAGAGCTTCAACGTCACCGCGCTAGCGAAGTAACTTGCGATAACGGAGTCGAGCTTCTCGATCCTGCCGTCAAAAGGAGCTTCAAGTAAGAGGGCATTTGCTTCGTCAGAAAACGCGAAAACCAACTGCACAGGCAGTCCGCTTTGGCGCATGAGCGTTTCTGAAGCAGCGCCCATATACTTCGCAAAGGTGAAGTCGTGCGGTTGTTCGCGGTTGAGCAACGAAAGCGCGTGCCGGAAATTCCTTCCGTCAACACGCACAAAAAAAGGGGCGACTGCGCGCAAGCCTGCGTAGATCTCGCGCTCTTTCATCCAGCTTCTTCTTTGGGCTTAGCTCGGCTGATGAGCGTTTTCACGACGCTGCTAACGAGAATAATATCGGCTATTGATTTCGCGAACCGGTAGGGTATCACAACGAATCGGTACTTTATGTCAAAAATATTATGGTTAATGTCGCCGATAACAAGGCCAGTTACCCTTTTATCGTTCGTGTCTATCTTGATATCCTCAACTTTTCCGACGTAGTCCCCCTTAACAGTATACACGTTGAGGTCCATGATTTGTGTTAGCTCGATTCGCATTTCAACCTCCCTTTTGAGTTTTGTGCACAAACTCCGGCATGCACTATCGACTAAAGTGATATATAGTTTGTTAAATAAAGGCTAAATCAGGATTATTTTATGGCTTGGTCTTTTCGAATCGGCACCGTTCGCGGTATCCCGATTCTAATCAATATTACGCTCATTTTGATCATTCCCCTCTTCGCTTTCGTTTTTTCGGTAAATCCACCGCCATACGGGTTCGGAAACGTTGCTAACTCGTTCGTTTATGGGACGATAGCAGGGATTATGATCTTTGTTTTCGTGCTGCTCCACGAGCTTGGCCATTCTCTTCTAGCGCTGCGTTATGGCATCGAAGTAAGAAGCATAACCCTTTATCTAATCGGAGGAGTTTCAGCAATCGAAATCCCGAAAGACCCTAAAATTGAGTTCAGAACTGCATTAGTCGGACCACTCGTCAGTTTGGGTATCGGCGCTATCTTTCTTGGCTTGAGTTTTGTCGTAACCACAACTGTGCCAAATCTCTTTTTGCAGAACTTTGCGTACATAAACCTCGTCCTCGGCGGGTTCAATATTCTGCCTGCGTTTCCGATGGACGGAGGTCGCGTTTTGCGGGCTTGGCTTGCCGAGCGGCAACCGTACTTACAGGCGACGCACACCGCCGTGCAAATCGGCAAGATTTTTGCGATTGCGATGGGCATCATCGGATTGCTTAGTCCTTTTCTCATCATCATAGCTTTCTTTATCTATATCGCTGCGTCCGATGAGGAGCGACAGACGACGATTACACAGACACTCGCAGGCATTAAGGTGCGCGATATCATGACAACGGAGGTGGTTACCGTCCCTCCGTCGATGACGATTGCCCAGCTGATTGAAGTAATGTTTCAAAGCAAACACGCAAGTTTTCCTGTCGTCGAAAATGGAACGCTTGTGGGCCTCATCACCTTCGGTAACGTGCATCATGTGCCTGCAAACCGTCGAGACGACATCATGGTGGGCAACATAATGACGCGCAATGTTGAGCCCGCAAAGCCTGATGATGATGCTTCTGAGGCATTCATGAAGCTCGCGCAACAGCGACTGGGATCGATTCCAGTCCTTGAGGTGGGCAACGTGGTCGGGATCATCACGCAAAAAGATGTAACAAGCGCCATGACTCTGCTCGGGGAAGCGCGCGAACAGATTGTACACCCTGACGGTACCGTGATCAAAGCATAGTGGAAGCACACCAGATGAACGAGAGACCCGAGCAGCCCGCAGAGATTATCGTTGTAGGAACCGCCCATATCTCCGAAGAGAGCATAGCAGAAGTGCGGCGCACCATCGAAGCCGAACGACCTGATGTCGTGGCGGTTGAGTTAGACCCTGGTCGGTACCAGGCGTTAACACACCCTGAACAACAAAGTGCGTCGATTAAGGATATCCTTTCGAGCGGCAAACTATACCAGTTCTTGGTTCACTGGCTGCTCGCCTACGTACAGAACAAGCTCGGCGCGGAAGTCGGCGTCAAGCCGGGGAGCGAGATGCTGTCCGCTATCGATGCAGCTCGGAGCGTCTGTGCGAGCGTAGCACTCGTCGATCGCGATATTAACGTGACCATTGCTCGATTCTGGGCGAAGATGCGCCTTATTGAGAAACTGAAGATGCTTATCGCCCTTCTCGGGATTACCACGAGCGACGAGGAAATCGACATCAAAGAGATCACAAACGATGATGTTATTTCGCAGCTCGTCACTGAGCTGCGGCAGTTCTCACCAAACGCCGCGCAGGTACTCGTTGACGAACGGGACGCTTATTTGGCAGGAAATTTACTCAAACTGAGCGGAAAGATCGTCGCAGTCGTTGGAGCCGGGCATAAAGAGGGAATAAAACATTATCTTGAGCACCCTGAACTCATCCCATCGCTCGAAGACCTTAGTACAGTCCCGAAGAAACGCTTCAACTTGACGAAAATCGTAGGAATTGCGTTTTTGGCGATAATAATAGGGTTATTCGCGCTTATTTTTCTTTCTGGGGCGCCGCTTGCCGTCGTGGGGCTTGCCTTTGGGTACTGGTTTGTCCTTCATGCTGTCTTTGCTGCTGGTTTCGCTACAGCTAGCAGAAGTCATCCGTTCGCCATTGCTGCGTCTGCAGGTTACGCCGGCTTCAGCCCCTTTATCCCGATTCCATTTCTCAAGGTCGGCGTCATTGCTGGACTAATTGAAGCAGCAAAGCGGCCGCCTGGAATCGAAGATTTTTCGGGGATCGCTAAGGTGACCTCTTTGCGAGAACTTCTCTCTAACAAGGTTTTTAGGATATTGATCGTTGCAGTCGCGGTCAATATAGGAAGCTCCTTGGCTACGTTTATCTCTTTGCTCGTTATATTTCCAATGACAGGGGTTAGCCCGTATGATATCTTGCATACCGCACTCTCACGTGTAATAGGAGGGGTATAGAAATATGGCGCGGCACGCAACAAGCAGCAAGGAAGTTCTTGACCTGCTCATAGCGTGGCTAGGAGTATCATTCGCATTCTATCTCGCACTCCGACATGGCTTCTCTCTTGTGTCGCTCGACCTTCTCAAACTAATCATCGCGCTTGTCGTCGTAGGCTCAAGTTTTGTCTTGCACGAGCTTTTGCACAAGTTCACGGCTCAGCATTCTGGCTTCTGGTCTGAATTTAGAGCCAGCTATATCATGCTTGCGTTTGCGATCCTGTTTGCCGCCATTGCAGGAATCGTGTCCGCGGCTCCCGGCGCTACGATGATTTACGGACCTAGCATAAC
>JBAXDW010000123.1:0-5183 GCA_037140755.1 Methanobacteriota archaeon | reverse complement strand
AGAGGCTGAGCAATTCTTCAAGACCTTTCCGGACAACCATGTGGGGAACGACCCTTAGAACGGCCCTTATAAGGTGCTCTTTGGTGAGGGCGACTGGACGTGTTCGGTTGCTAATTTCACCGGCACGATGACTGGCCCCATCCAGGCCCTGACGGGACGACCATTCCGCCTACAAACAAGAAATTTCAAGTCGAGTTTTGCACAGTCGCCCACTGGAATGAGAAGGGTGAGATCACCGAAGAAAAACTCTTCTGCGATTTGGTCGGGATAATGAAACAGATTGGTCTCATGTGAAGCACCTCTTTTGGATAAATAACGAATTTTGACGGCACCGATACACGTAATCAAGGAAAAAATCGTGTTAGGGACTCCACTGTGTTAGAACGCTCGGTCGTTTGATCAAGAAGATTAGTCTTTGAGGAGGAGCTATGTCTACAGACTCTCTGCCCACCTTATTTGTATCGCACGGCGCCCCCACACTGCCTCTCGAACATGTCCCGGCGCGTGAGTTCCTCGCCACGCTCGGCGACCGTTACCGGAACGCCCAAGCGGTGCTCTGCGTATCCGCCCACTGGAATACGCAACGGCCTACGGTTAACGCCGTGGAAGCGCCCGAAACGATTCATGATTTTTACGGGTTTCCCGCCGAACTCTACGGGCTGCGGTATGGCGCGCGCGGTTCACCAGACCTTGCCGGGCGGGTGGCTGACCTTCTTCATGAGGTGGGATTGAGCTGTGACATTGACGACCGACGTGACCTTGATCACGGCGCACGGGTGCCGCTGAAGCTCATGTTTCCCAACGCGGACGTCCCCGTCGTGCAGCTCTCAATCCAGCTCCACTTAGATCCTGCGCAGCACATGGCACTTGGTGCAGCTTTCTCATCGCTGCGGGACGAAGGCATTCTTGTGGTCGGCAGCGGCGATGCCTATGCACCTTTGAGAGCCCTCGCGACATCGTCCTGCTGACAAAGCGGCATCCTTTGTTCTGGACCGGGCGGCAAAACGGATAGGAACCCTCGTCTTGAGTGAAGAGCCACGGATAGATGTGCGTAAAGCAAACATCGTAAGAGAAGTTGCAGGACGCACTCTGGAAAAGATCGCAAAAACCGTTGCGACCTATCCCTAAGCTTTGTAGGTTCCTATCTTCACAGCTACAATCTTTGTGCGCTGTCTACCAAATCTCCGCTCCGTTATTAAAATGAGCGGTGAAAATCTTTTTGGGATCGCCTGTCTCCTCCACGTTAGGTATCGGGACTGACCCTACGCTCCCGTACCCCTCTGGCACGTACAGCGTGAAATCAAGGGGATCCGCACCGTTCATGGTGGCGTGTATATATGCGTTTAGGGAGTTTTGCTCGCTTATCAGATCTGAACTCCCTGCATATGAACCGCCGTTGAGTGTTTTATTTGCATACTGGAATGCTACACCATACAGAGACAACAGGTTGATATTCTCCAGCGATTGAGCTCCGTATATAGTGCCGGTGATGCGCATGTACGTGGCTAACTGCCAGCTCGGCCATCTGCCCCTGCCCCAGGTCATACCTGGCACAAAGGGATCTGCACTCACCGCTTCAGACTGTGACATTTCATAAGCGCGCGTTGCAGTCCACATCAGGGAATACTCACGTGCGAAATCATGTCCTTGCGGGTTCCAGTCGCTGTTGGTATGTTTGAGCAAAAAATCGGCGCCGTTTTTGAAAGGCCCTCTGAGCGCACCGTACGTATCGGCGATTTGAAGGTAATAGACATGGTTTAGTATCCTAAACGCCGGTGACCAGAACCCTTTCCGTCCATTTTCATCATAGTCTATTATGCCGTCTTCGTTTTCATCGAAGCCATCCATGAACTCTTTTACAAGCGAGGAGCCGGTCAGACTATCGTGCGCTTCTGCATAGCTTAGGACGGTTTTCTGCATATCCCAAAGCATGCAGGTAGGATTATGATACATCGTCGTGGTCATCAGCTCTTTGAATTCCCCATTTTCTAACCTGCCTAGATGACCAGCGAGGGAAGCCATAGGCGTCTCTGTTACACTATCCCAGCCAACAACGTAGTAGTTCTGCTGCCCTACCCCCCTCTCTTCAGCGTAACGATAGAGAGGGTACCTAAACAGCGGGGAATCCAGCCCTTCGCCGGTGGTAATTTGACCTCCCTCGACGTGTGCTACTGGAACGTTGTGGACGAACTCGGTAGGCCAGCCGTGCTCCTCCTTGAGCTTGAGTCCTTCGCGCATGCCAACGGTCTTAAAGCAGTATCGGGCGCAGAACAAATCGAGGGCAATGCAGTCCAACGATGACCAAACATACCCTTCAGGAATCCTGACGGCTAACCCCACAGGATCGTGGTTGATGTTGATCATATCGATCCCGTCAGTGATGTGGACCATATATACGTTCTGAGCTTGCGCCGCCCTTATTACGTCAGCTTGTGTCCCTTTCATTCCTGCCGTCTTAGTGGCGATATACGCGCCATTCTCGTCTTTTACTGGGAGGTCGGTTGCATCGTCTAGCTTCACCACCCAGGGCATATGGGGGAGTTCTGCTTTAAGAACGGGAACGGGGAAAGGAGAAGTATACTTCCACTGCGTGCTGCTGTCTCCTTCACCATTAGCGGGAGCTTGCAGCGGGTAAAGTCCTATGCCCAGGTTTTTGGTAGCGTTAGTAATCATATCCTGGGCATGAAGCTTCAGCTTGGGAACGTTTATGAGGACGCACCCGGGGTACGCCCGTACGTCATCCTGGTTATCCGGGTCGCCTCCGATGATTGCTTTGTGCAGGGTGATCTCTTTGTAAATTGCTCCCTCTGGAACCGCTATGGTCCTTCCCTTCGATGCATCATCATAAAGCTTGTTCAGATCGTAAACCATGAGTCTGTCTTCGGCTATGCCCGGAGGGAGAAATCTGCCGGCAACGCTGTCCTCATACCCACTCATAGGATCATCGGTATGTGAGGGGGGATGGCGCTCGGACAGGTATCTACGAACAAAGAAGAACCCCCAGCCGCCGTAAAAATCATCGCATTTCCCTTCAAAAACTGCCTCGATGGATACTGGTTTTCCTGCGCTGCTGCTGAAGGTCATTGATGTAATCGGGGCGCTCGCTGAAGCATCCCCGAGCGCCATCTGGTGATAACTGACAGCAAGCGTGTCGTGGAACCACCGCATCAACGCTGCTATCAACGTCCATTCAGTACATATAGGGGCCCCGAGGCCCTCGCCGTGGGTCACGTTGTCAATGACAGTCGGGCCGACCAGGTTCGGCTTGAATAACAGTTTTTTCCCGGACCTTACCTGCTTTTGGACTTCCGTTGCAAAACCGGTCTCCCGGTCCAGCCCCCCTAAGGAAGCATCGAGGTTAGCGTAAATGTAATCAATTTTTCCCAGTATCTCATTCCACGCCGCTTCATCGCCCTCGTCAATGACCTTTTGGAGTAGTCCTGGGACGCCTGCATATGCCCTGGAGACATCCATCCTGCTGCCAGACACGGGCGCTCCCTCTGAATCAATCTTTCGCTTTCCGAGATCGGAATTAACAAACTCCCCTTTCACATATTTTTGATTACTCATCATCCTCTTCTCCCTTTACAAAAAGAAGTCATAAAGCCGCAGATATCGCGTCATCGTTATTTCACAACGTGAGACGACGGCCATTGGTTATCATTTTTTCTCTTTAGCACGTCTTTCTCGGTCTTTTTGCGAGAAAAGCACTTACGACATCGCGCGCTCAAGCTGTATTTTGTTGAAGATTTGTCCCTATCCGAGCTTACTCAAAACGTTGTCCGTTCCCGAAAGAGTGAATGGTGAGTAAGCACCTGTAGGATCCGGCACTTGAATAAACAGCAGAGGGTACGATGCCTCGTGCACGCGAAACAGCATTCTCAGAGCTTTGATGCTTGCGCAGATTTTTCACGCCCGTCACCCGTGCTCTACGCTTGTCAATGAAAACCGCGTTCTATGTCTGGCCTCGCACGAGTGCATGACGAAAAGCGGTAATTTTTACTAATATTGGATTTCTGTGCCCGGGGCCGCAAATAGCAACATAAATATATAATTCACACCCAACCAAAGGTGATTGCTATGTTCAAGTTTGAAGAGAATAAAGTCTACAAAATGCCGGCTCACTTTGGCGGAACTGATCCTGCTTCGCCCGATTTTGCAGTGTGTATACACGATTTGGTTACGTTAAACTACACGTGTACGACGGATGAAGAGCAGCTCTCCAACTATATTCCTGAGGTTTTTGAGCTCTTACGGCCAGAAGTAGTGTTCAGCTTCACTCAGATGAGAGAGTGCGATTGGCTGGCGGGAGGACATTATAATACAGTCGCAGCTGGCGTGCCCGTTCGCTTTATGGGTAAGCGCGATCGGCTGGAAGGGAGTTATAACCTCGTGACGTGGGAGAATCTTACTACCCCTATTATAGGGGGGAGGGAAGAAAACGGAGTGCCAAAGATCTATGCTGACATCACGGACCTGCACGCAAACCCCGCGAACTACCTCGGTGCCCCGGACTATTTCACCAACGCCAGTTACGATGGAAATACCTTTGTCCGCATGGAGATGTCTAACGCTACGCCCGTAGAGGGTGAGCAGCTAGCAGCATTACGAGCTGCGCCCGACATGAACCTTTTTGGCTGGCGTTATATTCCTAAAGTCAGTGGTCCAGGAGCGGAGTTAAGCCAGCCTATACTGTATCCTCAGGGTGGCGAGATCAAAAAGGCTTGGCTGGGAAGCGGCACAATAACGTGGATAAAACAGCGACCAGAGTATAATCCATTTCAATACCATATCATTAACGCACTCGCTGAGTTGCCCGTAATCGACATGGCGCCGGCTCTCTTGACAAAAGGCATCGGCCTCTTGAAACCGAGCCAAGGACGGGTGCTTGAGTAGGTAACTGTCCCTAAAGCTATAATAATGGGTTGTCTATTGCAGCAAGCCTGTATGGGCCGCCCTTTTATTATTAATTTGGCTAATTGCCGTTAGAGTGAAATGCAGAGTTGGTCTAAGACATATGACCTTCACTGTTTTTAGTACTGGTTACAATCCAAGGTGGATGCTTAGACTGCTTGGAAGAAGAAGAAATTTGACTGCTTGAGTATAGTTACGATGATATGGGTGAAAAAGTTCTTAATCTTTAATTTGTGATTAAAACTACGGGACGAACCGCAGTTCGGATA
>JBAXDW010000122.1:0-5244 GCA_037140755.1 Methanobacteriota archaeon | reverse complement strand
TGAGAGCGTCGAATGGGACTGGTGCATCTCTCGTCAGCGCGTTTTCGCTACACCAATTCCGGTTTGGTACTGTGACGGATGTGGAAAGGTCTTGGTTGCTGAAGAACGCTGGCTACCTTTGGATCCCACTGAAGAAGCGCCGAGACGTCCGTGCGAATGTGGCTCATCGAGCTTTACGCCTGAATATGACGTTCTTGACACGTGGATGGATTCATCGATCTCCGCTCTGAATGCGGCAGGCTGGCCTGATGCCAAGTACGTGCAGCAGTTTCCCACACAATTGCGTCCGCAAGGTCATGACATCATTAGGACGTGGGCGTTTTATTCTATACTGCGGTCAGACGCTCTCGCCGGAAGCAAGCCTTGGGAACGCGTTATTGTCAACGGAATGGTACTTGGAGAAGACAACCAGAAAATGAGCAAGTCGCTCGGGAATATTATCGCTCCAGAGAGCGTAATCGAGCAGTACGGAACAGACGCGGTGCGACAATGGGCAGCAATAGGCGGCTCAGTGGGATCTGACGTTCAATACAACACAAAAGACTTGACGGCTTCTTCAAGGTTTTTGACCAAGCTATGGAACGTCTTTAGGTTCGCCATGTTACATCTCACCGAAGGAGTGCAGCCTGTCACTTATGGACTTCAAAATCCGAGTGAGATATGGTTAATCTATAATCTTGTTGATTTGGTGGAATCTGTCACCTCCAGCATGGATCGTTTTGCCTTTGATGAAGCTCTTAAAGAGATTCGATCGTTCGTTTGGAACACGTTGGCTGACCACTACGTTGAAGCCGTCAAAGGAAGACTCTACGAACGAGACGCGTGCAGCCGCGCCGCTTTATATCTCGCGCTTGATACGATTGTCAAACTATTAGCGCCTTTTTGCCCGTTCTTTGCAGAGGAGCTGTTTTCGCATATTAACCCTGGTGCTGATAGTGTCCATTTGCACTCGTGGCCCACGCTTTTTCTAAGACCATTAGACATGATAGCCCCCGAACCAACAGCAACCTCCAGCGTCGTCCAGCAGATCACTGTTGCGGCATCTCAAGCAGAAGCTCAAGAAGCACGGCGAATAGGTGAGCTTGTCAAAGAAATCATTGCTAGCGTAAGGCGATACAAATCTGAGCAACGCATCGCGTTGAACGCTCGAATAGAAGGGGTATGTGTCTATATCGACCGTGATATGTCTCACGGAGCGCCTGACATCAGTAATGCACTCAACGCTAATATTGAGTACAAGCGAGGCAGGCCAGATATTCACGAGCTTGTTACTGAAATTCGGCCAAATCTTAGCTCGTTGGGCCCACGTTTCAAGTCTGAAGCAAGACGTATAGGGGAGCTAATAAGGAGCATCCCTGTTGAGGAAATCGCCGATCAAATCGGGAAAGGTTCGGTGATTATTGACGGTCATGTAGTTGCGCCGACTGATTTCATTGTCAAAAAGGAGCTGTTCGCAGAAGGCGTGGTAGTCGACGTTATTGAGTTGAGCGAAGGGACAATTCTCGTCAAACATATGTAGCGCCAGTCACCATCCTTCTGCGACAAGTTCGTACTTTTTGAGGCATGTAAGTACTTCCTCGTCAGTTAGATCGGAAAACCGTTCATAGAAGTTTGCCACAGCAAACCACGGCCGGTTACTTGTGAGTGGACAGATATATTCGTCGACTTTAGATTTAAAGAGCATTTCGGCGTCCTTCGAAGCAACGGGTACTGCCAAAATAACTCGTTTTGGTTGGCGCTGTCTGACATATGCGATAGCAGCCAGGGCCGTATATCCCGTTGCTAACCCGTCGTCGACTACTATCGCTATGCGATTCGCTAACTCAGGGAAGGACTTGTCGCCTCTGTATGCTCTTTCGCGGCGTTTAACCTCCTCAAGCACGTGTGCTGCGATTTTATCGATTTCGGCGTCTGTAAGTCCGACGTAGCTAATGAGATCGTCGTTTAGGAATTTAGCTCCATCGGCAGTGATTGCTCCGAAGCCAGCTTCAATGTTCGTCGGAATTGGCAGTTTTCGCGGCACGACTAAATCCAGTGGAGCGCGCAGACGTACTGCTATAGGGAACGCTACTTCAACGCCTCCGCGCGGAATTGCTAAAACCACGGCGTTTTGACCTTCGTATCGCGCCATCAAGTCAGCTAATGCATGTCCTGCTTGGATACGGTCCTTATACATGCATTTCTTTGCGCGTTGTGAGTTTTTATAATTATATACAGGAATACGGAATTTATGTCATAGTGTTTCGGCTTGTGCTTTGTGCAAGCGCCTCTTGCGCAAAAATTATATAAGATATGGATACAACTAGAGTACATATATTATCACTAAAGTATTAAAAAAGACATTGTGATAAGCATGAGCGACGTAAAAATTCTATTAGATGAAGATGAGATGCCGAGAAGTTGGTACAACATTCAAGCTGATCTACCTGCAAAGCTGCCGCCTCCGCTAAATCCTCGCACTCAAGAACCTGCGACACTTGACGACATGCTCGCACTGTTTTCGAGCTCGTTGGTGAAGCAAGAAGTGGCCACAAACCGCTATATCGATATACCGGACGAGATTTTGGAGGCATATTTCAGACTCGGACGTCCGACCCCGCTATATAGGGCTAAAAGGCTCGAGGATTATTTGAAAACGCCTGCCCGTATCTATTACAAGAGGGAGGACGTTTCTTTTGCGGGATCTCACAAGCCTAACACGGCTATTGCTCAGGCGTACTACAATAAAATTGACGGCAGCGAGGGCCTCGTGACGGAGACTGGTGCTGGGCAGTGGGGCACCGCGCTGGCGCTCGGGTGTTCGATGTTTGACCTTTCTTGCAAGGTGTTTATGGTCAGGGTGAGCTACGACCAAAAGCCCTCAAGAAAAACGCTCATGCGACTTTACGGGGCCGAAGTCATTCCTTCACCGTCAACTCTAACGCAAAGCGGACGACAAGCACTCGCCGAATATCCTGATCATCCCGGTTCTCTCGGTCTTGCCATAAGTGAGGCAGCTGAAACAAGTTTGGCCTCTGAAAAAACTAAGTACTCGTTGGGGTCGGTGCTGGAGCATGTTCTGCTTCATCAGACCATTATCGGGGAAGAAACGGTTGCCCAGCTCAAGAAAGCAGAGGAAAGTCCTGACATCATGATCGGGTGCGTTGGTGGGGGTTCGAACTTCTCCGGGTTTGCATATCCGCTTCTTGGAGAGCACATCAGAAACGGAAATGGCACGCGGTTCATAGGCGTGGAGCCGACGAGTTGTCCGACGCTTACAAAGGGCGAGTATAAATACGACCTCGGTGACGTGGCTGGTTTCGCACCTATGGTCAAGATGTATACGCTAGGACACGATTTCGTTCCATCGCCCATACACGCCGGCGGGCTTCGTTATCACGGCGATGCACAAAGCCTAAGCCTCTTAAAGAAGCTTGGCTATATCGACGCTACGTCCTATGAGCAGCTTCAAACGTTTGAGGCAGGCGCGCTTTTCACGCAGACAGAAGGCATTTGTCCGGCACCGGAAACAAGTCACGCTATCAAGGCAGCAATAGACGAAGCCATCAAATGCAAGCAGACCGGCGAGGCCAAGGTAATCGTGTTTAACTTCAGCGGTCACGGACTTTTGGACTTGGGCGGATACGAAAAATTCCTCAATAACGAGATGAACGGAAACGGGGATAGTGTTTGAACCGATCGCGCTTCGATTCGAGCGAGAACGCCACAACTCCACTTTGAATAGAGGGGACTACAGGCGCAACAGAGATGTGATAGGGCCGATTTGACGGTGGAAATGACTCTACTTTGCTTCAGTCCTCTTTCCACTGCTCCTCAATTTCGGGGTTGTTTGGGTAATCCTTGGTCTTCTTTTTGAAGACCTGATCACGCCCTTCCATATTAAAGACCTCTTCTGCAGTTATCTCATCATCTTCTACAAGCTCTTCTCGACCCTCAGGCGTTTAGACGCCCTCACCAGCAGCGATCTCCTTTTCAACGATCTCTTTATCGTATTGATATCCGTAGTCAGGTTCTTTTCCCCATGGGTCGTGATCGATCTCTTCAACCACTCCCCCGTTGTGTTCTTCGGTGGCCTCGTCTATTTTAAGCTCGAGTGAGCCGTCATAGATTTTTCTGTCCTCTTTTTGATCGTCCGCTTCTACGACCCCTTGGTCCTTCGGCTTCACGAGTGTTAAGTCATCATTTTATCGACCAAGAAATCTGATGGTTTATCATCTCGATCTGCTGGTTTGTCACCGCTATCTTTGCATGGCATAGTTACCCCAATGGAGATTTTCTTTTATAGTCAACAAACAGTTGTAAGCATTTTTTACGCAATTCATTATCATGCGTCTTCCACCGCTACTCGAAAAAGGGGGTGGCATGATGTGCCTGATCGGCGATCTGAAAATCCTACATTTGTTCGACCCATTCGCTGAATAGGGCGTATTGCGAGCATAGATCTAAGACGCCGAAGTCAAGAGGATCTTTGAAGTAGAATGCGAGCTTGTCGACCAACCCGTTTATGCCATTGCGCTTCGATAGTTCCATGAAGCGGATGAGGTCGATAACGAGGGGTGCTGCGAGCACGCTGTCACACCCTTGCCACGTGAACTGCATGTTCATTCGATGGTCTAAAAAGCCTTTGAACGAGATGAAATCCCAGGCAACTTTGTGGTCGGAAAGAGGTGGAAAATAATCAATGCGACTGCCTAAATGAGGTTCATAGCCTAGCATTTTTGGCACGACGCTCGTCTTCGTGATGAGCTTCGACTGCTTGTTATCGGGGTGCCGCAGTATCCGTCCGTCTAAGTTACCGAGGATATTGCTTCCATACCACCCGTCAATTCTCAGATGCCGATGCTTGAACATAGGCACCAATGCTGTTTTCACGAGGGTCTCTCCGGTTTTACCGTCTTTTCCGCAGTGAGGTACGCCCCGCTTTTTTGCCAGTTCCTTTATTGCTGGAATATCGTTGCCCAGAGAGGGCGTGAAATTTACGTATGGCATTCCATTCTTGATGGCACAATACGCGTAGATTGCACTCGCTGGAATCTTATTTGAGTTCGTTTCGATGGCGGTTTCAAAACTCTCGAGTGAAGCGTACTCAGGTTGCGGTGCGAAATAAGGTTCAGTCGAGGCCAAGTTTACGACGACACAGTCTTCGCTTCCGGCGTAGTGTCGAAGATCGTCGGATACTTTATTCGCCGCTTCACTCAGCGTTTGCTCCTCGTTATCACACAGGGCAGATATCGCATTTCCGCA